>JALYQE010000272.1 GCA_030855965.1 Verrucomicrobiota bacterium
AGCGAAGTGGTCGGGGTCGAAGTGGGCGCGGAAAGCATCCGCGCCGCGGAACAAAACGCCGCGCGCAATCAACTGACCGTGCGCTGGGTCGAGCAGGACGTTTTCCAATTCCTCCGCGGGGCCGAGAAAGCGGAAGAGCGCTTCGATCTCGTGATTCTCGATCCGCCTTCCTTCACCAAGACCAAGGGCGGATTGCACGACGCGCTCCGCGGCTACAAGGAGCTGCACGTGCGCGCCTTCAAACTCCTTTCGCCTAACGGATTGCTCGCGACTTTTTCCTGCTCGCATCATGTCGGCGCGGAAGTCTTCGAGCAAATGATCGCCGACGCGCTGGTCGACGCGCGCCGCTCCGCCCGCCGGCTCCGGCGTTACGAGCAGGCGCTCGATCATCCCGTTCTCCCCACCCTGCCGGAGACGGAATATTTCCGCGGCATGCTGCTCGAGATGATGCCCGGTCGTTAGGCAAATTCGGCCCGGCGAAGTGCAAAACTTGCCCGCGCCGCGAAAATCGCAGCGCTTTTGCGCGAAAAATCTGGCAATCTCTTAACTGCCATTTAATATCCCCGGCGTAGGATCCGCCGCCTGAAACGCCATGTCTGATCGCACCCACCCGAGTGAACGAATGCTGGAGCTAAACGAAGACGATAGTGTCAGTACCGAGCACTTGGATTCCCAGGTGCAGAAAGCGCAGGAGCAGTTGCTGCAGCTCAAGCGCCAGCAGGAACAGATCGAAAAACAAAAGCGCGAACTCGAGGAACTGAGTCGCCGCCAGGAAGAACTGGAGCAGGGCCGCGCGGAGATGACCGACAAGCTCACCCGCTCACTCGTGGTGCTCGAGCGTGAAGCCTACGACGCCCAGAAAAAAATGGAGCAGCTCCGCGCGACCCGCGAAAGTTTCAGCCAGCACCTCGAACTGCTCGAGTCGATCGATCCGCGCACCTGGAATCCGTCGGAACTGAGCAAGGAACTGAGCCGCGCCCTGAGCACGGTGGATGATGCACGCACTGAGTACAGCCAGCAGCGCAGCCGTCTCCAGGCGACCGCGGACGAGCACGAATCCGTCCCTTTGCCCGAAACAAGCAGCGGTTATGAGACGAACAGCGGAACGAACCAGTCCTTCGGGCAATGGCTCCAGATCGGCCTCGCCTTCACCCTGCCGCTGATCATTTTCGGAGCCATCGTGCTCCTCCTTTTCTTCTACCTCAACGGCGCAAGTCGTTAGGCAAGCATGGCACGACGACGCCCTCACTCCAGCAACACGCCGCTCGACCACAAGCAGCAGGAACTCGCCCGGCTCGAGGAAAATCTGCGCAAGCAGATGGACGACCTCCAGCGCATGATCGAGGACGCGCCCCGCGTGGCGGAGGAAAAAACCCGGCGCGACCGGGAAGAATTATATGAGCGCGCCAGCTCCGGTGGCCGCCGGCTCGATGTCGCGATCGGGTTGAACGACAAGCGCTACAGCGAGTTTGGGCGCGAAACGCGCCGACCGCGTTCCCTTCGCAAACAACGTAGAGAAGGCCGCCTCCTTTTTCTCGTCCTCGTCATCGCGCTCTCGATTGCGATCATCTGGATCGCGACCCACCTTAATTTTTGACCCGCCGGCCGCCGCTGCCGGGTGGCAATGTCAGCGCCAGCCTGTTAATTGCGCCTGATGTCCACGCCGTCTGATCTCGATGTCGCCTACATCGCGCGTCTCGCCCGGCTCGAGCTGAGCGCGGAAGAGACGGCGCTTTTCCAGACGCAGCTCGCGCAAATCCTGGCCCACGCCGCCAGGCTCCAGGCCCTCAATCTCGACGGCGTCGAACCGGCGGCGCACGCCTCGCCGAAGTTTGATGTCCTGCGCGCCGACGAGGCCCGGCCCGGTCTGACGCAGGAGGAGGCGCTGCGCAACGCGCCCCGCGCCGCGAACGGCCTCTTCATCGTCACCAAGGTGATCGAATGACGCCGCGCGATCTTCCCGGGCTGACGATCGTCGAATTGCAGAAGCTCTTGCGCACGCGCGAAGTCTCGCCGCGGGAAGTGCTGGAGGCGTTGCAGGAGCGGATCGAAACGCTCGAGCCCAAAATTGGCGCCTACCTTTCGCGCGATCTCGAGTCCGCACTAGCGCAGGCGGAGGTGGCCGATGTCAGCCTGCCGTTAGGCGGGATTCCGCTTGCGATCAAGGACGCGATCAGCGTCGCCGGGCAGCCCTGCACCTGCGCCTCGCGCATCCTGCGCGATTACCGGGCGCTGTTTGACGCGACCGCGGTCTCGAAGTTGAAGGCGGCCGGCGCGATTCCCTTTGGCAAGACCAACATGGACGAGTTTGCCATGGGCTCGTCGACCGAAAACTCGGGCGTCCAGCTCACCCGCAATCCCTGGGACACGGCGCGCATTCCAGGCGGATCGAGCGGCGGCTCGGCCGCGGCGGTCGCGGCCGGGATGGCCATCGGTTCGTTAGGCTCGGATACCGGCGGCTCGGTTCGCCAGCCCGCGGCGCTAACCGGCGTGGTCGGCCTCAAGCCCAGCTACGGCCGCGTCTCGCGTTACGGACTGGTGGCGTTTGCCTCATCGCTCGACCAGATCGGGCCGATCACGAAAACGGTCCGCGACGCGGCGCTCCTGCTCCAGGTCATGGCCGGGCACGACCCGAAGGACTCGACGTCCCTCGACGCGCCGGTCCCGGACTTCAGCGCGTCGTTGGAAGACGATCTGCGCGGAGTCCGGCTCGGGTTGCCGAAGGAGTACATGCTCGACGGGATCGATCCCGCGGTGCGGTCGGCGATGGAGGCGGCGATCGCGCAATTCAATTCGTTAGGCGCGGAGATCGTCGAGGTCTCGCTGCCGCACACCGAGTACGCGATCGACACCTACTACATCATCGCGACCGCGGAAGCGTCGGCCAACCTGGCCCGTTTCGATGGCGTGCGTTACGGCTACCGCGCGGAGAAGCCGCGGAACCTGCTCGACCATTACAGGCGCACCCGGGCGGAAGGTTTCGGGCCGGAAGTGAAACGCCGGATCATTCTCGGCACCTACGTGCTCAGCTCCGGTTATTACGACGCCTATTATTTGCGGGCGCAAAAGGTGCGAACCCTGATCCGGCAGGATTTTGCGCGCGCCTTTGCCAATGTCGACGCAATCATTTCCCCGACGACGCCGGAATCGGCCTTTCTCATTGGCGAGCGTTCGAGCGATCCGTTGCGCATGTACCTGGCTGATATTTTTACCAATGCCGTCAATCTCGCCGGTATCTGCGGGATCAGCATCCCCTGTGGTTTTGCCCAGGAGAAATTGCCGATCGGATTGCAAATCATGGGCCCTGCCCTCGAAGAGGCGCGTATCCTCCAAGTAGCGCACGCCTTCGAGCAGAGCACGGACTGGCATCGCCGCCGTCCCGCGCTGTAGCGACTCGTTAGACGCCCGCCGCCAATTGCGCATCGCGCCGGCGCACAATGATGAGCGTGACGAAGGCGGCCAGGGCGCAAATGACCGCGCCGATCGCAAGGGTCGCGGAAGTCCCGACGTAGTGCGCGACCGCGCCGGCCTGGAGCGCGCCGAACGGAATCATCCCGCCGAAGATCAAAGCCCAGATGCCCATCACCCGGCCGCGCATTTCGTCGGGCACGATCGTCTGCACGGTGGTGTTGGAGGTGGAAAAGAAAAGCATCATCCCAAACCCGATCCCGGCGAGGCAAAGCATTGCGACGATCAGGTTGCGGTTGAAAGCGAAGATGAGGAGCATCGCGCAGAAGAGCCAGACGCCGCCGAAAGCGAGTTTGCGGGCGGAGATGTTGCTTCCGAAAGTCGCGGTCGTGAGCGCGCCGATGAGCGCCCCGACCCCGCTCGCGCCTAACAAAAAGCCGTAACCCTGCTCGCCGAGATGAAGCACATCGCGGGCGAAGGCCGGCATCAGGACGGAGTAGGACCAGCCGAAAATCCCGACGATCGTGAAGAGGGCGAAAATGGTCCGGACCCGGACATGGTTCCAGACGTAGCGGAAACCCTCGAGCGATTGCGCGAGCGGTCCGCCGCCGACCGCGCCCGGGGTATGCGGCGGCAGGCGCATCATGAGCAGGCCCGCGAGGACGGCGAAAAAACTCACGCCATCGATGAAAAAGCAGAGCGCGATCCCGACTTTCGCCATCAGCAAACCGGCTATGGCCGGGCCGATGATGCGGGCGCCGTTGAACATGGCGGAGTTGAGCGAGATCGCATTCATCAGATCTTCCCGGCTCGCGATCTCGACCACGAACGATTGCCGCGCCGGCATGTCGAAGGCCATCACCACGCCGCCGCACAGGCCCAGCACGATGATTTGCCACGGCCGGATGAGTCCCGACCAAACCAGCCCCGCAAAAATAAACGCGAGAATCATCATCGCCACCTGGGTGCAGACGAGGACGGAGCGTTTCGGGAAACGATCGGCCGCCCAGCCGCCGAAGGTGGAGAAGAAGAGCATCGGCGCGGTCCCGGCGGCGGCGACGATGCCTAACAATGCCTTGGAACCGGTCAGCTGATAAACCAGCCAGCCCTGCGCCGTACTCGTCATCCAAGTGCCGATGAGGGAGACAAGCTGGCCGCAAAAGTAGAGGCGGTAATTGCGATATTGGAAGGCAGAGAAGGTTTTTCTCCAGGAAACACCGCCGGTCGCGACCCGGCGCGGCCGGCCGGTCATGTCTTCCGGCACGGAAGCGGTGCGTTGGAATTCAGTCGCTTTCATCGGCGGCGGAATTTTCTCGTCTGCTTTGGCGCTGAATCCAAGCGGAGAATTTTTTTGCCTAACGGAACCGGCACCCTGCCGGGAGAAAACCGCGCGCGCGCCGGGAAACGAATCAACAAAGAGAAGCTGCTAATTCTTTTCTCGGTCGCCCTCTTCTCTCTTCTCACCGCCTTCCGCGCGCCCGCGGAGCTCGCAGCCGTGGAAATGGTCGCGAGCTTTCCTGAACTGCAGGTGACCGGTGTCGCGGTTTCGAAGCAGGGGCGCATCTTCGTTAATTTTCCCAATTGGTCCGACGATCACACTCTCTCAGTGGCAGAAATTATCGATGGCAAACCGGTCGCGTATCCCAGCGAGGAGTGGAATGGAGCGGGCGCGCCGGCGAAGCACTTCGTCTGCGTTCAAAGTGTCTATGTCGACGAAAGCGACAGCCTTTGGATTCTCGATCCCGCCGCCCCGAAGATGCAGGAGACCGTGAAAGGCGGCCCTAAATTGGTCAAGGTCGACCTGGTTAAGAACGCGGTCGTACAGACGATCCTTTTCAGCGAAAGTGTGGCGCCGAAAAAGAGTTACTTGAATGACGTCCGGGTCGACACCAAGACGCAGACTGCCTTCATCACCGATTCCGGTCTCGGCGCGATCGTGGTTGTGGATCTGCGGACCGGAAAAGCGCGACGCGTTTTGGAGGGCGACCGATCCACCCAGGCGGAGAAAGACTTCAAGCTTCAGGTCAAAGGCCGCGACTTACTGGGAGAAAACGGAAAGCCGCCTCAGATTCATGCCGACGGCATTGCGTTCGACGGGCTGCGCGGGTTTCTCTATTTCCATGCGCTCACCGGTCGCACCCTCTACCGGATCAAGGCGCCCGACCTGCTAAATTCTCGCCTAACGAACAGTGAACTGGCCGCGAAAGTGGAGACGGTGACCGAAACCCCGGCGCCCGATGGCATGATCATGGGGCCAAACGGCAAGCTGTATCTCACCGACGTGGAACATGGGGCAATCGTGGCCTACGATCCGGAAGAGAAGAAGCTGACGTCGGTCGCGGCCGATGGGCGCCTTAGCTGGCCCGATAGTCTGGCCTGGGGGCCGGATGGCTCGCTCTATGTCACGACTTCCCAGATTCAGGACATGCCGCGCTTCAATGGCGGCAAAGACATGCGCCGGATTCCGTATCACGTCTATAAACTTGTGGGCGCACTGGCGACGCCGTAGCTCACTCGACCGGGCGAATCGGTCCCAGCCGGAACCGGGATTTTCGATCGAATGTCCTGCCGGGAACTGACGAGCGTCGTTTCAGAAGGATTGTTTTCAGCGTGCCTGCTTCATCAAGGGTCTGGCAGGTTAGGAATCGAACCGTGAAAGGAAACTGAAACATGAAATACGCCTTGTGGATCATCCAGGGATTGCTCGCGGCACTCTTCCTCTTTGCCGGGGTCATGAAACTGGTCACGCCAATCGCGGAGATGACTCGGGAAATGCCAATGCCCGGCCTCTTCCTTCGCTTCATTGGCGTTTGTGAAGTGCTGGGCGGGATCGGCCTGGTCTTGCCGGCGTGGCTTGGGATTCGACCTGGCCTAACGTCGCTCGCCGCGGTCGGACTCCTGATCATTATGATCGGCGCGATCGTGATCACCGGCTTTAGCGGCTATCCGAAACAAGCGGCAATTCCAGTGCTGGTCGCGCTGCTCCTCGCTTTTATAATATATGGCCGCCAGCGGCTGCGGCCGGCACCGACGATGGATGGCTGAGATAGTCGCTTTAATGTCCTACTCTTAACCCCCCTTTCGTTCCATCATTCGGCTCCTATGAGCTCCGGGTTGATAACGTCATGAGTCCCAAAAGCATTGGGCGTGCGCAAAAAGCGCTCGATAACCTCAAGCTCGAGGCGACGAGGCAGTAGGTGTTGCGATCATTCGCCGCGCCGTCGAAGCCCCGCTTCGCACTCTCGCCGACAACGCTGAACAGGAAGGCGCGCTTATCGTGCAGGAAGTGAAGAACCGCAAAGGCAACGATGGTTACAACGTCGCCACCGGCGAATACACCGACTTGGTGAAAGCCGGCGTCGTTGAATCCGACCAAGGTAACCCGGGAGCGCGCTGCAAAATGCCGCCTCCATCAGTGGCCTCCTCCTCACCACTAAAGCTATCATCACCGAAGCTCCTGAGAAGGACAAGGTGGCGCCGGCGGCGGCATGCCGGGCGGCGGCGGTATGGGCGGTATGGGCGGTATGGACTATTAAACCCAGCGACCACTCGCAAGAAACTGCAATTCAACAGCAGCCGGGCTCGCAAGGACTCGGCTGTTTTATTGTGGATCGGGGAGCGCTCGCGACTCGGGTGCTGTGATCGGCGCCGCTTAATCAAGCACCGATCGGTCCGGGATTATCAGAGATCGAGAGGCTTGAACTTGATCAACGTCAGCGAGAAGCGACGGGGTTCTTTCGAGTGCGCATCTTTTTTGAGGGTACCGAGGAAGATGAAACGGGAGTTCCGGAGGATTTTCTCTGGAGTGGTCGCAAGCTCATCCGCGTGAGCCTTATTCCCAGGGACGAGGCGAACCTCGGTGATATTCTCAAGTACTTTCCCGTCTCTTGATTTGAGTGGTTTTTCCAAGTGGAGGATGTAAGTGGAAAGGGCGCTGCCGCCTTCTTTCTCGCGCGAGATCTTGCCGATAGCCTCAACTCGGCCGAGTTGCACTGTCTCCTCCGCTCCAGCGGCAGTCGTATCCCCCATAGGATCCGCGGCGTCTGCGCCTGAAACGTTGGCAATGGGCTCCTCGCGCAAAAACCGTTCTCCGTTGAAGCGGGCTTGAGCCACGAGCTTCCCGGCTGCGTCTCTAACCTTGATAACACGGCCGTGCCGCGGCAGTTCGTAGACGTGCTTGCCATCCATTTGCGATGGGAAGTCGATCGAATTGGTCGGCACCATCTTGCCATTCTGTTCGACAAAGAATGCCAGTTGCGTGAAGTCAGCCTCCTCGAGTAGGCCGTAGCTAACCGCGAGGAGCGGGCGGCCATCGTTGTAACGAAAGAGGGCGACCTGCAGGCTGACCTGAGCTCCGTCGCCACGAAGCAGGAGGTATCCGTTCTTCGTGTCTACGATGCCCTGGCCGCGGTGGATGTGTTCCAGCAGCTCTGTGGACTTCCCTTCCAGAAAGACTGAGTTCTCCGGTAACCGCGCAAAGTACGCTTCGACTCCGGGAAGGGTTTTTGCCTGCGCTATTGCAGCAATTCCAATGACAGTAAGTAGAACGGCGTATCGTTTTCTCATGCTTGCTTCCTTTACCTGTTGCGCTTCAATCCACGTTACTTTCTATCCGGCCGGCTATTCTTTATGAAAAATGTCTGATGAGGTGAGCGGGACGGCTGTCGCGAGCCGGGAGCTCGCATTTTTACGGCGACGCTTAAGTTCTTATGCACGGAGAGGCACTGCGGTTTTCTCATCACTCCGTGTTGCTCGGGCCGTTACCCAGAGTTGAAATTTGTACAAGCCGGGCTCCAGTTCGGCGACTGCCGAGAACGGTTTGGTTGCGGCTCGATTCGAAAAGTTCGTAAACGAGTCTGTCCCAGAGACAACTGAGTTTCCTTCGATCGTCAAAAACCATTCGCAGAAACCTGAATGACGTCTCCGTCTTCAGCCTCGTTGTCCCAGACAGTCACCCATCCGAGTTTGATCTTGCCAGCGTCCGCTTGCTGCATCAATTGCTGCACTTGAGGAGCTGGCGAATCAAGGCTCGCCGCTGCTTTGGCCCGCTCCTCTGGGTCCGCAAGGTTGACACTGGGAAGGCCAGCCACGGCACCACAAAAATTTTCCACGAGCTCCTGTTTTTGTCTGTCGCTCAGGTGATCGGATTTCGGGCGGTGCAACGCGGAGGTCCCAAATCCGAGCGCGACAATGACCGCAAGCGCAACCGCAGCGATTGCGGCCATAGGCTTGGCTTTCATCCGCGGTAACGCTCGCTGCAGAGCGCCTTGGGGCTCAGATATTCGCGCTGACTGAGGGTCTCGTTTCATTCCGATTTTGTGTCGAGTTCATTAGGATCGCACCCGGAGAACAACCAAACAACCGCTCATCCGCAACAAAGTAAATGCGAATTACATATATCCCTCGGAACTATGGGAGCGGGGCACGTTTCAATTTGATATTGAGGCAACCATGCAGGTGATCGTTGCCTGACGAATCGCGTGAATGCCTTCGCACCTCAGAGTTAACGAAGAGAAATTTAGAATCTAGATGCAAAAATTAGATCAAACGTCGCAGGGGATACTCGAAGACATCGCGGTCCTTACCGCTGACGCTGCATCGCCGAAGACTCGGGATTAAACTCGAAAACGTGAAGCTCGAAGACCTCGGCCGCACGAAACGCGTCACGATTGACAAGGAGAACACCACAATTGTGGAAGGCGAAGGCAAGCAGGCCGATATTCAGGGCCGCGTCTCGCAGATCCGTCGTCAGATCGAAGAGACCACTTCCGATTACGACCGTGAGAAGCTCCAGGAGCGTCTCGCGAAACTCGCCGGTGGCGTTGCCGTCATCAATGTCGGCGCCGCAACGGAAACCGAGATGAAGGAAAAGAAAGCGCGCGTGGAAGACGCATTGCATGCGACTCGCGCCGCGGTCGAAGAAGGCATCGTCCACGGTGGCGGCGTCGCACTCATCCGTGCGCAAAAAGCACTCGATAACCTCAAGCTCGAAGGCGACGAGGCAGTAGGTGTTGCGATCATTCGCCGCGCCGTCGAAGCCCCGCTTCGCACGCTCGCCGACAACGCGGGCCAAGAAGGCGCGCTCTCGTGCAGGAAGTGAAGAAGCGCAAAGGCAACGAAGGTTACAACGTCGCCACGGGCGAGTACGTCGACCTCTGATCTCCAAGCTATGCGCTACAACGCTCGCCGCACCGCTCGCCGGACCGTTTCCGTGATCCAGCCGTAGAAGAGGTGCGAAGCGAGCGCATAAACGTGCGTCGTTAAGGGGATTTCCTTCGGCGACTTCGACAAACCGGCCGCGGGCACGGCCAGCTCGTCGGCCAGCAGCCAGACGCCGGTGCCAAACGCAGCGCCGTCCGCCACGGTCACGATCGGTGCCACTTCCGCCAGCACTCCGTAGATCGCCGCGGAGCCTGCGCCCATCCCGTAATGGACCGCTTCGCCCGCCATCGGTTTGTAATCGCCCGGTATTTTGCGGCCCGTAACTTTCTCCGAAATGGCATTCGCCGCCTTCACCGTCGCGGGATCCGCTTTTCTGCCGCCGTGCTTTTTTTCAGAACTCATCGCTTCCGACGCCGCGTTCCAAGCCGCCTGGAATTGCTCCATCAAAAAAGAGGCGAGCAATCCGCCCGCGACTCCGGCCAAAAGGCCTTTCAGAATATCGGTCTCGCCGTAGTCGTTATCGTCAAAGCTGATCATCGCGTCTCCCTTGGTTATTCCCTCTTCCTCAATCGATTCGCGCGTGCGGTGCCGCGCGCGCTTGAATCAGAATAGCAGCTGCAGGTAGATGACGTCGAGCCGGCGTCCAAACTTGCGGCCGACCTGACGGAGACAGCCCGCTTCCGCGAAGCCTAACGATTTCAATAATCGAATCATCCCGACCGACTCTTCACAGGAGACTGCGACAATGGCGTGCAAGCCTAACGAACGGGCGCGTGCGATCAGGTCTTGCACGATGATGCGGCCGTGACCGCGCCGATGGGAGTCGTGCCGCACGTAAGCGGTCAACTCGACCGTGTCGCGGTAGGCGCAGCGCGACTGGAAGGGCGAGAGCGCGCCCCAGCCGACCACTTCGCCCTCGGCCTCGAGCACCGTCATCGGCTGATGAGCCGCCCGTGCGCGCAATTCCTCGGCTCGCTCTTCGGTCGTTTCGTCCTCGACTTGAAAGGTCGCGGTCGAGCTGCGGACGTAATGGTTGTAGATCGCGTTGATCGCTCCCGCGTCGGCGGCGGTCGCAAGCCGGGGTTGTGGCGCGTTCATTCGTGGAGTTCGGCGCACCACTTTTCGACCCGCGCGCGGATCTGGTCGCGAATTTTACGCACTTCCGCCAGCTTCTCTTCGTGGCCTCCGGTCAGCGCCGATGGATCAGGGAAACCCCAGTGCAGCCGTTGCGTGGGGCCGGGGAAAATCGGGCATTTTTCTGCACTCGTCTCATCACAGACGGTGATGGCGTAGGCAAAGGCCTGGCCGGATTCGAGAACGTCCGCGACCGACTGCGTCTTCTTTTTTGAAATGTCGATGCCCACTTCCGCCATCGCTTCCACGACAAGTGGATTCAGGCTCGCCGGCTCGAGTCCGGCGCTCTGCGCTTCAAATTGGTCGCCGCAAAGTCGGTTCAGCCACGCCTCCGCCATCTGACTGCGCGCGCTATTGTGGATGCAGACAAAAAGGACGTGCTTTTTCATTTCGCGAAAACTTCCGCCGGCTCGCAGCAGCTCGCCTTCAGTTTCTCCAGGCGCTGCAGGTCTTTCCGGAACATCGGATCAGATTGAGCGCAATCCTGAAGGCACTGCAAATTCAAGGCCAGCTCGTCCGGCGGCTTTGTCGGCAGGGAATAGATGATCCAGTTGCCGTGCCGTTTCGTCTGCACCAGGCCGCGGCTGCGGAGATAGGCGAGATGTTTCGAGATCTTCACCTGCGGCTCGCGCAAGGCATCCTGGAAATGGCAGACGCAGAGGGGCGATTGCGTGAGGAGATGCAAAATGCGCAGGCGGGTCGGGTCGCAGAAGCGTTGGTAGATCTCGGCCAGTTGCATCAGCCTAACGACAGCAGGCCCGATCGACCGAAGCTTCCGACCCCGGCCCGCAGCCGCATTTTTCCTTGGCCAGGCAATCGGTGTGCTTGTCCCCGAGTTGAAACTCGAGTCGGTCGCCAGAGGGTTGCGCCGAAGCGATCGGATATTGCGAGATGACGCAGCAATCCCATTCCACTTCCACCTCGAGATCGGCGCCCGGCAGGATGGGCTGGCCGAGATCGAGGATGTCGGCGAATCGGCCGGCGGCGAGGCGGTGCTCGAAATCATCCGCCACATAAGTTTGCAGGACGCAGGTTTCGTTGGCGCGGAAGGTGCCGCCGCAATCGACAAACTTCTTCGTCACGTGCCCGACCTCCGTGATGTGAAAATGAGCCGGGATCTGCTCGCCACTCGGCAAGGTGAAACGCGGCTCGGCCGCAGGATGTGCCCGGAGGAGAGATTTAAGTTCGCGCAGTTTCATGGTCTGGATCTATATACTCATTGCGGTATATAGTCAAGACCCTTCGTTTACTCCGCCAGGCGCGTGGGATGGGAAGTCGATTCCGCTCGGTTGATCCGAAGGGCCGCCGTGCCGTCAGGCATGCGCCAATAATCGCGCTGCTTTTTAAATGGCAGGAGGATGCTGTTGAGCAGCCTGCGGTCGCCCGGCGTCGAATAACCGGGGACACCGATGACGATTTCCGATTGCGGAATGTTCAACCCGAGGGTGCGATGAATCCGATCCCACCAGGAGAAGACCACCGAGTAATTCGAGTTCGTCTCGCCCTGGACCTGCGAGTGATGAATCCCATGCATGCGCGGCGTGACGAAGACCATGCTGAGCAGGCGTTCGAGGCGAATCGGCAACCGCACGTTGCTGTGCTGAAACAGCGTGTTGATCTGGAAAACCAATTCGTAAGTGGCAAAAGCCGGCGCCGAAATTCCGATGAGCGCCACCTGCACGACGCGGAAGACGGCCGACATCGCGACTTCGCCGAAGTGAAAGCGGAAACCGGTCGAGACATCAAGATCGGCATCGATGTGATGCACGTTGTGGAAGCGCCAGAGAAATCCGCTGCGGTGATTGAGCCAGTGCCACCAGTAAAAGCTCAGGTCCATGAGCAGGAACGCGCTGACGAACTGCACCCAGCCCGGGAGCGGAATGAGGTGGATCAAACCGAAAGGTTGCGCGCCCGCCCAGTGCAGCGCCGATTGCGCCGCTGGCCTAACGAGCAGCCCGGCGACGACAAAGGCGAGCGCGGAGAAGCAGAGATTCACGAACAGCCGCGCGATCAGTGCCGCCTTGTGCGCGCGCAGCGGGACGAATCGCTCGACCACGAAAAACGTCCCAAAGAGGCTGCCGACGATGAGAAGGGTGATGAGAGCAGGAATCATGGGCCAAAGCCATATTCGTCGGGCATTCCGGTTTTACGCGCAGCTTTTTGATCTCTCATCGCGCCAGCGCGGGGGTGAGACTCGGCGGAACCGGCGGCGTTTCCTGTTTCTTCAATCCCCGCTTTTTCCAAAGCACGAAGATGACCGGATAAACAAGGAGTTCCATGATCGCGGAGGTGACGATACCGCCGATCATCGGGGTCGCGATCCGTTTCATGACATCCGCGCCCGCCTCCGTGGCGGGTGACCACATGATCGGGAGCAAGCCGAAGAGGATCGCGCAAACGGTCATGATCTTGGGCCGGATCCGCTGCACCGCGCCTTCAATGACGGCGGCGTGCAGGTCCTGGAAAGTTTTCATCCGGCCCTCGGCGCGAAATTTTTCCCAGGCCTGATCGAGATACAAAAGCATGATCACCCCGGTCTCGGCATCGAGCCCGGCGAGCGCGATGATGCCGACCCAGACCGCCACGCTCATGTTATAGCCTAACAAATAGATGAGCCAGAACGCGCCCACGAGCGAAAACGGCACGGCCAGGAGGACGATGAACGTTTTGACGACCGACTTGGTGTTGATGTAGAGCAGGACAAAAATGATCAGGAGCGTGAACGGGATCACGACCTTGAGCTTCTTCATCGCGGCCTGGAGATATTGGAATTGTCCGGCCCATTCGCTGTAATAACCGGGCGGATATTTCACTGTCTCGTTCAACTTCTCCGACGCGCGCCGGACATAGCCGGCGAGATCGCTCGTCGTGATGTCGACGAAAACGAATCCGACCAATTGCCCGTTCTCGTCGCGGATGGAAGGCGGCCCGGTCTTGTAACTGATGTCGGCCAGCATCGAGATCGGCACCTGCGCGCCGGTCGGCGTCGCGACCAGCACTCGCTTGAGCGAGTCGAGGTCATCGCGGAAATCGCGCGCATAACGCACGCTGATCGGGTAACGCTCGCGCCCTTCCACCGTGGTGCTGATCGTCTTGCCGCCGATCGCGCTTTCGATCACGTCGTTGACCGCGCCAACCGTCAGGCCGTAGCGCGCGGCGGTCTCGCGCTGGACCTTGAAATCAAGGAAATAACCGCCTGTCGTGCGCTCGGCATAGACGCTGCGGGTGTCGGGAAAATTCGTCAGGGCTTTTTCGATCTGGAGGCCAATCTCCTGGATTTTTCCGAGGTCGGGTCCGAAGATTTTGATCCCGAGTTTGCTCCGAAAACCGGTGGTCATCATCTCGGTTCGAGTCTGGATCGGCATCCAGAAAATGTTCGCCATCCCGGGAGTTTTGATCTTGGTGTTCATCTCGGCGGTGAGCTTGTCCCAGGTCATTCCGGGCCGCCATTCGTTAGGCGGTTTCAAGGTCAGCACCGTCTCGAACATCGAAAGCGGCGCGGGATCGGTCGGGGTTTCGGCTTGTCCGGCCTTGCCGAAAACCCGCGTGACCTCCGGTATCTTGAGCAGCATCCGATCCTGAATCTGCAGGATCTTGGTCGCCTCGGTAATGGACATCCCCGGCACCGCCGTCGGCATGTAAAGCATCGTCCCTTCATTCAGGGGCGGCATGAATTCCGAGCCGAGTTTTTGGAAAGGAATGATCGTGAGCGCGAGAATGATCGCGGCCGCGATCAGCGTCGGCCAGCGGTGGCGCAGGACGAAATGTACCAGCGGCCGGTAAGCCCAAATCAGAAACCGGTTCACCGGATTCTTCGCTTCCGGCCGAATTTTTCCGCGGATGAGCAGCGTCATCAGGACCGGGACAAGGGTGACGCCGAGGAGCGCGGCGAAGAACATCGAGAAGGTCTTGGTAAAGGCGAGCGGCTTGAAGAGCCGGCCCTCCTGCGCTTCGAGCGAGAAGACCGGGATAAAACTCACCGTGATGACGAGGAGCGAAAAAAAGAGCGGACGCCCGACGCTCTTGGCCGCGGCAATGATGGTGGCGACGCGTTCCTTGTTGGTCGGTTCGCGGCCGTGTTCCTCGCGGAAATGCTCGAGGAACTTGTGCGCGTTCTCGACCATGATGATGGCCGAATCGACCATCGCCCCGATCGCGATCGCGATCCCGCCGAGCGACATGATGTTGCTCGTGAGGTCGAGCTTCAGCATCGGAAGGAAGGAGAGAATGATCGCGATCGGCAGGGTGATAATGGCGACGAAAGCCGAGCGCAGGTGCCAGAGAAAAATCACGCAGACGAGCGCGACGACGATGCTTTCCTCGAGCAATTTCCATTGCAACGTTGAGATGGAATTCCGGATCAGCGTGCTGCGATCGTAGGTCGGTACGACTTTCACTCCCGGCGGGAACGAGTTTTTGATCGTCTCGAGCTTTTTCTTGATCCCGTCGATGACGTTGAGCGCGTTCTCGCCGTAGCGCATAACGACAATCCCCCCCACGGTTTCGCCTTTCCCATCCAGCTCCGCGACCCCGCGCCGGATGTCGCCGCCGAGGTGGACCGTGCCGACATTTTTCACATAGATCGGCGTGCCGTTTTCGACCTTGAGCGGGATGTTCTCAATGTCCTCGATGCTTTTGATGTAGCCGCGGCCGCGGACGTAATACTCCGTCGTCGCGACCTCAAACGTTTTGCCGCCGACATCGGCGTTGCTGTCCTTGATCTTCGCGACCACATCGGAGAGCGGGATGCCGTAACCGAGCAGTTTATTCGGATCGAGATCGACCTGGTACTGCTTCACGAAACCGCCGATGGACGCGACCTCGGCGACGCCTTTGACCGACTCGAGCGCATAACGAAGATTCCAATCCTGGAAAGAACGCAGCTCGGCCAGGTTGTGTTTTCCGGTTTCATCCACGAGCGCATACTCGAAGACCCAGCCGACCCCGGTCGCGTCCGGCCCGATCACGGGATTCACGCCCTCCGGAAGTGAGCCGCGGACCGAGTTGAGGTATTCGATCACGCGGGAGCGCGCCCAATAGATGTCGGTCCCGTCCTCGAAAATGACGTAGACGAACGACTTCCCGAACATCGATTCGCCCCTAACGAACTTCACTTTCGGCGCGGCGATAAACTTGGTCGAGATCGGATAGGTGATCTGATCTTCGATCAGGTCGGGCGAGCGTCCTTCCCAGTCGGTGTAAACGATCACCTGCGCGTCGCTCAGATCGGGGATGGCATCGAGCGGCGTTTGCTTGATCGCCCAAATGCCCGCCGCGATTCCAAAAAGAACGAAGATGATGACGAGGAACTTGTTCCGCGCACTCGCCTCGATGATGCGCTCGATCAGCGGCGCGCCGGTCGCTTCCCTGGGCTCGCCGTCTCCGTTCACCATGACTTCAGCGCTCCCTGGATTTTCGATTCGGCGTCGATCAGGAAGTTGGCGCTCGCGACGACACGCTCGCCTTCCTTCAGGCCGCCTTTCACGGCATAGACGTTTCCGTATTTCCCGCCGAGTTCGAGAAAGCGCGGCTCGAGTTTGCCTTCACCCTTGTCGACGAAAGCAATGTTGCGCTTGCCCGTCGGCATGATCGCGCTCACCGGGACGACGAGCGATCGGCCCATGTCCATCTCGAGCAGGACATCGACATACATGTCCGGCTTCAGTTTGAGTTCCGGGTTCTGGATATCGAGGCGCACCCGGCCGGTGCGTTTCGCGTCGTTGATGAACGGATCGACAAGCGAGAGCTGGCCTTTGAATTTTTCGCCGGGATAGGAATCGGAGGTTACCGTCACTTCCTGGCCTACCTGCAGCATCGGAAGCTCTTCCTGATAAAATTCGCCCCAGACCCAGACGACTGAGAGATCCGCCACATCGACCAGCGTGTTGCCGGGCGCGATCGTCATCCCCTGCGTCACCGGCAACGTTTGCACGATGCCATCCATCTTCGCGAGAATCGGGAGCGACTCCTCAGCGTGGCGCGACTGCTCGATCTTCGCGACTTGCTCGTCCGTTATGTTCCAAAGTCGCAATCGGCGCTTGGCCGATTCGATCAGACTTTGCGCATCGGCGTGGGCGGAGTGCGCGCCTTTCGGGGAGCTGTCGCGCATCCGCAGGAGGTCGATTAACTCGCGCTGTGTCGTGAGTAACTCCGGGCTGTAAAGAGTCATCAACACCTGACCTTTCTTGACGATCTCTCCCGGGGCGCTGACGCCGAGTTCCTGCACGTACCCGCCCGCACGGGCGACTACGCGCCAAACCCGCTGCGTGTCGGGCGCGACTTTTCCGACCGCGCGGATCGTGTGATGCAGCGGCTTGGTTTCGACCGTCGCGTAAGTCACGCCAATCTGTTGTTGCCGCTCCATCGGGACGCGGAACTCACTTGGCTTTTCCGGGGCCGTGCCCGCCTTGCTCCCGGCGGACATTCCTGGCATGCCGGCCATGTCGCCGCCTTCCTTTTCGTTAGGGGGAGAGGCCGCCGGCGCCGCGGGCGCGGCGGGCGCTCCGCCGGGCGTCTCGCGTTTCAAGACCGGCACCAGGTCCATCGCACAGATCGGGCAGTTGCCGGGATCCTTCGCGTGCACCGAGGGATGCATCGTGCAGGTCCAGTAATCGATGTTGCTCTCCTTGCCGCCAGCGGCGTCGTGTTTCGAGCAGCCTGGGATGAACGCGAGCAGCAGAAAGCCGATCACAAAATAGCGCGCAACCGCGGGCAGATAAGTCTTCATTCTGAACGTTCCTTTCCGTTGAGATTTGGCCGCGCGGTCGCGTCGCCGAGACCGATGATGGCATCGAGCTCGGCCAGCCCGATCCGGTATTCGGCCAGGTAATTGAGGGTGTTGGACTCGATGTCCTGCAAAACACGCTCGGCGCCGATCAGCTCGAGAAAATTCGAGCTGCTCGCTTCATAGGCCACGCGCTGCGATTTCAGCGTCTGGCTGGCCAGCGGCAGAATCTTGTCGCGACAAAGTTCATAGTGACGCGCGGCCGTCTCGATTTTCTTGAGCTGGTCGCGCACCAGGCCGAGCGTCTCGTTGCGGGTCGCGTCGAATTCCTGCTGCGCCGCTTCGAGATTT
>JALYQE010000274.1 GCA_030855965.1 Verrucomicrobiota bacterium
AACCACGCGAAAACGAGCGCGAACGGAAAGCCGAGGACGACCGCGACGACGATGACGCGCAGCGCCCACGTCGGAACCTCGAAGACCGGCAGGACCTGCGTCGCGATCTGCACCAGCAACCAGCCGGCGGCCGCATAAAACGCGGCGACGCGGAGCACGTTGCGGCGCTTCAACTCGGAAATAAAACGTTCCATCGTTAGCCACCGTGCCGACGATCCATTTTCGCGAAAATCATCGTTTACCTGACGAAACTTACCGACTCCGCGAGTCGGCGGCGAGAATGAACCCGACCGACTCAATGGGCCGCTCAAACAACAAAGGGAGAATGGCAGGCTTTCGCTCTAATCGAGCGCATAGATTTCGACCAGCGCCACGCCGCTCGTGCCGCCTTTGCTTCGCACGATCGCGGTATAGGGAGTCGGAGCGAGCGTTGTGATGATGGCTGACTCGAGATCGTTGGCCGGCGGCAGGGTGCGAGCGATCTCCGCCTCCTGAAAACTTCGCCAGTTGTCATTGGAGGCGATGCTCGTCCCGTTCCCATCGAAAAGTTCCAGGGTGGGATCGGCCAGCCGATTCGTCAGCGGCAGGGAAGGCCCGATGGCGCGTACGATTACTGTTTGAGAACTCACTCCGGCCACGATGAAGCCTCCGATCAAGACATCATCGCCGGTCTGGACGAGGCCGCGGCTGGAGATGTTGGCCAGCTTGGAATCGGCGGTGCGATCGAGGTCGTAGATCTCACGAGCCCAATCCCAGCGCCTCCGTCCGCTCCACGTACGATCGCGGTGTAGGCGGCGTTTTTCGCTGGCAGAGTGGCGACGATGGCGGACTCGAGATCGTTCGTCGGCGCGACCATGCTGTTGATGATTTCTGCTTCCTGGCCGCCGCTCCGCCAGTTATCGTTTGCGCTGATCAAACCCGCCGGGCCGAAGAGTTCGAGGGCGGGATTGGCAAGCTTGCCAGCGACCGGCAGGGAAGGGCCGATGGCGCGCAGAATCACTTTCTTCGGTTGCACGCCGCTGAGATGAATCCGCCGATGAGCACGTTGTCTCCAGTTTCGACGCGGAGGCGGGTGGAGATATTGACCAGCGCGGTGGGGACGCTGCCCGCCTCGAAAGCGCCGATATCGCTCCCGTCGCTTCCGGGTGCGTTCGCCACCGTTGGTTCGTCGTAGAGTCTGGGATGGCCTCGTTGGTCGGTGGTGGCGCCGGACGCCTCACCCTGGTCGATCGCGGGGCTGCCGACAAGCAGGGCGCGGGTCAGTGTTCCTCCATTGTTTTGGAGCGGGCCGAGTAGCGGATCAATCGGGGAAGCAGCAGTGCCGATACGATCAGAGAATTGTGCGGGCATGATCGTGGCGGAGGATGCGTTACCGACAAGGTTAAAGCCATGGGAAAGCAGGGAGCCATATAGGTCTGGGCCCCCTCCTGCACCGGCTGTGTTTAGTGCCACGATCGTGTTCCGCAATTCGAGGCTTCCGCTGGAGATCATGATGCCGCCGCCTCGGTATTGAGCGGAGTTCCCGGCGATCGTGCTGTTCATGATTGTGATCGTGCGCCACTCGTTAGGCTAATAACGCTGTCCACCGGGAGATTGAAATCGATCGTGTCGCCTGGCGTCGCGGTGGTGATCGCCTGCCGCAGGGTGCAGGGCGCGCCTGGACAATTTCCGCCCGCATCGGCGGTGCTGGTCACGGTAATCGTCGTCGCCTCTGCCAGGGGCGGGACGAGCAAGGTCACGATGACGAAGAGGGAAGCGCGCAGGAACGGCGGAAATGTTTTCATGAGCAGTTAATCACCACGCCAGTTGCGCTGGCGACGGCGGCATACAGAACGAGGCTGAAACAGGCAAACGAGCGGACCGTTAGGCTAGTCGTCATGGTTAGTTCAGGTTGTAGATTTCGACCAGGCCGACGCCGGTGGTGTTGCCCTGCCCGCGCACGATGGCGGTGTAGGCGCCCGAGCCAAGGGTCATGAGGATGGCTGACTCCTTTTCGTTCGTCGGGGCGAGGCCGCTGGCCGCGATCTCGGTTTGCTGGGTGTCTTTCCAGTCGTCATTCGAATCGATGACGGTCCCGAAGAGATCATAAAGTTCGAGCGTCGGATCCTGAAGCGCGCCGGCGACGCCGAAGGCGGTGAGCGAGGGACCGATCGCGCGCACGATCGCTTCGGCGGTGCCGCCGCCCAGGATGAAGCCGCCGATCATCGCGTTGTCGCCGGTGTCGACGAAGCCGCGGGTGCTGATGTTGGCCAACTGCGAGTTAGCCGCGCTCTCGAGATCGTAGGCTTCGATCAAGCCGACGCCGGTCGCGCCGTTCTTCCCTTGCAAGACAGCAGTATAACTCGCGCCCGCGGCTGGAAGAGTGGCAACGATGGCCGACTCCAGGTCGTTAGTCGGCTGCAACCCGGTCCCTTCAATTTCGGTTTGCTGATCGCTTTTCCAGTTGTCGTTGCTGGCGATGAGCGTGCCATCGCCGGCGCGCAGTTCGAGAGTCGGATCGGCCAGTGCGCCCCCGACTCCAACCCCGCCGAGCGACGGTCCGATCCCGCGCACGATGACCATTTTCGGATCGAGCCCGGTGACGATGAAGCCGCCGACGCCGACATTGTCACCGCTCAGGACACCGAGGCGGGTGGAGATGTTTTGCAGTTGCCCGAGGGAAGCCGAAAACTCGGAGGTGTTGCCTAACGGATCGGTCGCGGTCGCCGTGGGCCGGAGCGCGCCGGCGAGGAGCGGATAATTGACCTCAAAATCGACGTGGCCGCTCCCGTCGGTCGTGACATTGGTGGCGCCGAGGAAAGTGCGGCCTTCGCCGAAACCCGAGGGATCGAGCACGTCGTTGCCGAAGAACTCCAGTTCGTAAGTCGTCGACGCCTTGCTTTCGAGTGAGCCGGTAATGTTTACATTTCCCGAGGTGATGGAGACGGAGGTCAGGACCGGATAATTTTGCAATCCGTTAGGGCCAGCATCGGCGTCTCCCGGATCGTTCGCCGCGACTCCCGGGCCGCTGCCCAGGTCGATGCCCAAACCCGATTGGCTGCCCGGCGTACTCGGTCCGTTATTGAAAATGGAATTGCGCAGAATCGCGACGGTGGAATTCCCGACGTGGACGCCCGCCGCGGTGTTGTAGGCGATGGTGTTGCCGGCGCCGGGCGCGAGCCCGCCGACCACGATCGAGAGCGTGGGATCGGCCAGAACGTTAGAGACGAGGATGCCGTCGGCGTTGTTGCCGAGTGCAGAAACGCCATCGGCCTGGGTGCCGATGAAGTTGCCCTGGATGACCGCGTTGGCGTTTCGAATGCTGATGCCACCCGCGTCGTTGCCCGAAATGATATTGCCGTCGCCGGACCCGGTGCCGCCGATCGTGAGGAAGGTGGCCGAGGGATCGAGCGCGTCGCGGTGATCGCCGACCATTTCGATCCCGAGGAAGGCGTTCCCGCGATCGAGCGTCCCGGTGATGTCCGTGCCGATGCCATTTCCCTGCACGGTGGTGTTCGTGCTCGCGTAGAGGATGCCGTCGCCGCCATTGCTGGAGATTATGTTTTGTCGAATCAAAACCGCGCCGATGGTGGCGGTGGGATCTGCCTCGTCCTCAATCCCGCTGCCGCCGTTGCCAAGCGCCGTCGTCCCGTTCGCGCCTAACCCGATCAGGTTTCCCTGGATCGTGACGGGCCCGAAAATGGCGCCCCCACCGGCGTTAAATATGATTCCGCTCCCGCCGTTGCCGGAAATGACGTTGCGCTCACCCGACAAAGGGTTGGCGAGTTGAGCGCCGATGATCGTGTCGCCGGTCAACCCGCTAAAGACGCCGCTGAGAACGATGCCGTTGTTGGTGTTGGGCAGGGCGGCGGTGCCGGCGGCGTTGAGGCCGATGTAGTTGTTCTGGACGGTGTTGGTGTCTACGCTGCGGTTGGTCAGCACGACGCCGTTGCCGTTGCCGGAGATAAGATTACGGTCGGCCGGTGCGGCGGTGCCGATCTGGTTGCCGCCATTGCCAGAAGCAAGGACGCCGGAGCCATTGCCTAACGAAACCGCGCCGGCCGCGTCCGTCCCGATGAAGTTGCCCACGACGGTGACGTGGCCGGAGCCGACGTCGATCCCCGCGGTGAAGCGGTTGATGACCAGTCCGCGGACGGTCGAATCACCGGCGAAAAAAACCAGGCCGACTCCGCCGAACATCGCGTCGGTCCCGTTCAACTCGATGAGCAGAACGGCGTTGTTGCCGGTCGTGAGGGTGTTGGCCGTGGCGCCACTTTGGGTGTATCCGTCGATCACCACCGCGTTTGTGATGCCGAAGCCGAAGACGCCAGGCGTGATGGTAAAGACTCCGGTGGCCGGGTTTCGATTGGGATCGGAGTCCGGGATGGCAAACTCGATCCGATCGGGCACGTCGATATTCACATGGGCGTTCGCGTCCGCGACCGCCTGCGCGAGCGAGCCAGGTCCGCTTGCGTCGGTATTCATCACGATAAAGGTGTCGGCCGGCGCGGTCCCGATGGAAAAGAGCGCGGCGAGGATGAGAAGGAGGCGTGGTGTCATAATGACGACGGCTTTGCTCCGGAACAGCCTGAAAATCTTTAGGACGGCCCTTGAAGATCTCGTGAATTTTCTGAAAATGGGAGCAACGGATTCCTCGAACCGCAAAGTTGTCGCGGGCGCGGCTCTGCTTTGTTTTATTTGGTTCTGTTTGGAATCGTTTATATTCGGCGCAGTCGTGTGATGACGCCGGCATCGGACTGTATTTACGAATTCGACGAATTCCGCCTGGACCCGGCGAACCACCTCTTGTCGCAACGCGATGGGACGCCGGTGCCGCTGACACCTCGTGTCTATGACACGCTCCTTTTTCTCGTTCAGCACAGCGGCGTCGTGCTTGATAAAGAGCGCCTGATGGAGGCGGTCTGGCCAGATTCGATCGTGGAAGAGAACAATCTGAGCCAAAACATCTCCACCTTGCGACGCGCGCTCGGCGATAAGCCTGGCACTCATCGCTATATCGTGACGGTGCCGGGGCGTGGGTTCCGTTTCGCCGCGGAAGTCCGGGAACTGAACGGGGCGCCAGAACCCAAGAAGGCGGCGCAAACTTCCAGTTTGCATGAGGAGAGTCTGCAAGCTGGAAGCTCGCGCTACCCAGAGCCGAGCGCGGGGAGACGCAGTTTTTTTCGGCCCCTCCTTCTCGCCACGGTGGCGATTCTCCTCGGCGGACTGGCTGCGTTCCTCTTTTGGCCAAAACAAAACAGAACGAGTCAGAACAAGTCTGCAATTTCGGAAAAAAGTATCGCCGTCTTGCCTTTCGAGAATCTGAGTCGCGATCCGGAGAACGCTTACTTCACCGATGGATCAAAGACGAGATCCTGACCCGGTTATCGAAAATCGGGGCGCTCAAGGTGATCTCCCGCACCTCGACCCAAAAATTCAAGAGCACGCCGGATAATATTGGCGAGATCGCGCGCCAGCTCGGCGTCGCCAACATCCTCGAAGGCAGCGTGCAAAAATCAGGCGAAACCGTCCGGATCACCGTGCAGCTTCCACGCTGCGAGCGATACGCATCTCTGGGCGGAAACCTACGATCGGAAACTGACCGACATGTTTGAGGTCGAAAGCGAGGTCGCACAACGCATCGCGACGGCACTGGCGGCGACTTTGAGCGATCCGGAAAAAAAAGCGCTCCAACAGACGCCGACGGAAAATTGGGAAGCCCATCGGGCCTACCTGAAGGGACGCTATTTTTGGAATAAGCGCACAAACGAAGGCTATGCCGAAGCGCGCACCTACTTTGAAGAGGCCATCGCGATCGATCCCAAATACGCGGCCGCCTATTCCGGGCTGAGCGATGTTTATCAATTCACCGGCTACAATCTCGTCTCCCAGCAGGAATTTTCCGCCCAAGCACGCGCAGCCGCCAGGAAGGCGATCACATTGGATGAAACCCTGGCCGAGCCGCATGCGTCGCTTGGCCTGCTCGCCATGAATCACGACTGGGATTGGCCGACCGCGGAACGAGAATTCAAGCAAGCCATCGCCTTGAACCCCAACTACGCCACCGCCCACCATTGGTATGCGGAATACCTGGTCGCGGTCGGGCGCTCGGCCGAGGCCCTGGCGGAGATCGGGCGCGCGCGCGAACTCGATCCGCTCTCGCTCATTATCAACACTGAGACGGGCAAGATTCTCTATTATGCCCGCCACTACGACGCGGCCATTGAGCAACTGCGCGAGACCCTCAAGATGGATCCGGAATACGAACAGGCACACCTATGGCTCGGTTCGGTTTACGCCAGCACCGGTCACTTCGACGAAGCGATCGCCGAGTTCGAAAGAACCGGCGGGAATAGCTGGAGCAAGGGATGGTTAGGCTACGTCTACGGCAAAGCGGGCCGCCGGGCTGAGGCCGAGAAAATCCTCACCCAATTGCGCGAGAGCGAAAACCAAAGACCGATTGAGCCGCACGTTCTGGCCTGTCTTTACCTCGGGCTGGGAGAGAAGGATCAGGCCTTCGCCGCTTTAGAAAAGGAATGGGAGATGCATTCGGTCGGAATGACTTCACGGAAGGTGAATCCCTGGTACGACTCACTCCGCTCGGATCCCCGCTTCAACGATCTCCTGCGCCGGACTAACCTCGCCTCCTCGAAAGCGCGCTAGTTAATATTGTAAACTTCGACCAAGCCGACACCGGTGGTGTCATTCACTCCGCGCACAATGGCGGTATAGGCGCCCGGCGGCAGGGTCGCGAAAATCGCCGACTCCGCGTTGTTAGTCGGCGCCAGGCCGGTGGCCTCGATTTCCGCTTCCTGCGAATCCTTCCAGTCATCGTTCGAGGCGATGGTGGCGCCGAAAAGATCGTGCAACTCGAGGGTCGGGTTTTGCAGCGCCCCGGCAATGCCGAAACCGGTCAACGACGGCCCGATCGCACGCACGATCACATCCGCCACGCCTTCACCGGCAATGAAACCGCCGATCAAAACGTTGTCGCCCGCATCGACAAAGCCGCGCGTGCTGATGTTGGCTAGTTTCGCATCGGCCGTGGTGTCGAGATCGTAGGCTTCGACGAGGCCGACGCCCGTGGTATCGCTATTTCCTTTCAGGATCGCGGTGTAGCTCGCGCCATTTCCCGGCAGCGTGGCAACGATGGCGGACTCCAAATCATTGGTCGGCGCGAGGCCGGTCGCTGCGATCTCCGTCTCTTGATCGGATTTCCAGTTGTTGTTCGTCGCGAGGAGCGAGCCGTCGCCGGCGCGCAGTTCGAGCGTCGGGTCCGCCAGCGCGTCGGCGACAAACCCGCCTAACGACGGCCCAATCCCGCGGATGATGACTTGCTTCGAATCGGGGCCAAGAACGATAAAGCCTCCGATGAGGACGTTGTCCCCGGTCAGGACGCGCAGCCGGGTGGAGATGTTGAGAAGCTGCCCGAGAGCGGCAGAAAACTCGGAGGTGTTGCCATCCGGATCGGTCGCGGTCGCGGTCACGTGCGGCGCGCCCGCGCCGACCGGAAAACTCACGTCGAAACTTGCGACGCCGCTCGCATTCGTAGTC
>JALYQE010000279.1 GCA_030855965.1 Verrucomicrobiota bacterium
CCTCCAGCGTGCACGCCGCGGGACGCGAGACACGGGCGGCCGTGGACGAGGCGCGCGACCGGCTGGCGGCATTTTTAGGGGCAAAGCCGCACGAGATCATTTACACCAGCGGCGGGACGGAAGCGAACAACCTGGCCTTGCTCGGACTCGCCCGACAGGCTGCGCCTAACGGGAAGCATTTGATCAGCAATCGGGCGGAGCATCACGCGGTCCTGCACACCCTGGAGCACCTGGAAAAACGCGAAGGGTTCGAAATCACCTGGCTGGAGCTTTCGTCAGAGGGTTTGATCGATCCCGGAGAAATTGACCGCGCCATTCGACCCGACACCCAACTGGTTTCGATCATGACCGCGAACAACGAGACCGGCGTCATCCAGCCGCTCGCCGAGATTTCCGCCCGGTGCCGAAAGCACGGAGTCCTCCTGCACAGCGACATGGTCCAGTCGTTCGGCAAACTGCCGACCGACCTGACATCGGTCGATGCCGCCAGCTTCGGAGCGCACAAATTCTACGGTCCCAAAGGCGTCGGTTTTCTTTATTTGCGCGCGGGTTTACCGATCGAACACATCCAGTTTGGTGGCGCTCACGAGGGCGAGCGCCGTCCGGGCACGGAAAATGTGCCGGCGATCGTCGGCCTGGCCGCCGCCGCCGAGGAGGTGCTGGCCGACTTGCCTAACGAACAAAAACGGGAGTCCAAATTGCGCGATGCGTTGTGGCAGGGCATCGCGCGTGTTTGTCCCGGGGCGCAACAAAACGCCGCCAACGCACCGCGCCTCGCCAATACCCTTAACGTCAGCTTTCCCGGTTTTTCCTCGGAGACGCTGCTCATGGCGCTCGATCTCGCCGGCGTCTGCGCCTCGAGCGGCTCCGCCTGCATGGTTGGCTCGGTGGTTGCCTCGCACGTCCTCCTCGCGATGGGTTTGCCACCAGAACGGGCGGGATCGGCCATTCGCTTTTCGTTAGGCAAAGAAACCACCGAGGCCGAAATCGATGCCACCATCGTCGCCCTGGAACGGATCTGGCAACGGCGGACGCGGCGCGCTGCCTCCGACCCGGCGCAACATGCTCTCGTTTAATCAGCTCGAGTTCACGCTCCCGCCTCCTGTTCCGAACCGCACGCCCGGTCGCGATCCGGCGCTCGAAACCCTCGCGCGCGACCTTCTTCTCCAACACGGCGCTATCGCTTTGGCCGATCGGGTGATCGTCGAATGGTCGGCTCGCCTCCGGACCGCAGCCGGGCGCGCCGAATATGGAACTCCGCGCATCCTGCTCAATTGTCGCCTCTCCGCCTTTGGAAAGGCCGAAATCGATCGCACGCTGCGCCACGAGTTGTCGCACCTGCTCGCGCAATCTCGGGCAGGTCGCCGGCGCGTCGCGCCTCATGGAGAGGATTGGCGGCGCGCCTGCGCCGATCTCGGAATCGCGGGTGAGCCGCGCTGTCACGAACTCCCCTTCCCTGCCCGGCGTCAGGTTCGCCGCTACGTTTACGGCTGTCCGCATTGCCGCCGTCAGTTCCCTCGCACCCGGCGGCTGCGCCGCACTTCGGCCTGTCTGGCCTGCTGCCGCGCCTTCAATCGCGGCCAATACCATCGTCGCTACAAGCTCGAGCTGGTTATTCGTTAGGCGAAGGCCCGGATGATCCTTTGGCAAAGACAGGCGACGGACGCGTGGCTGGCCGAGAATGAATTCCGTCTTACTAAAATGGTGCTCGAGAATTTGGCGGTCATTTCCCGTCCGGGAAGAACGCGCAGCCTGGTCCAAATCACCTGCCGCAATCGAGCCCAGGCCGAAAATTTGATCCGGCTATTCGGAGGAGTTGCCCAGCCGCTCCCGCGCGACTGGGCGCAGCCCCAACCAGTCCACGCACCCATCCGGATCGGACGCCGCCTCCAGATTGTGAGCGAGCCGCCGGACCCGGAGAAGACGGACGCTAAATTTCCTCTGATCATCCCGGCGGCCGGTGCGTTTGGCACCGGCGAGCACGCCACCACCGCGATGTCTTTGCGACTGCTGGAAGAAGAAACGCGCCAGATGCCATCGGGCTGGCGGTTGCTCGACGCCGGGACCGGGACCGGCATTCTCGCTCTTGCCGCGCGGCGCCTCGGCGCAAGAGAAGTGCTCGGCCTGGACAACGACCCCCGCGCCGTCGCTCACGCGCGGCAGAATGCACGGCTCAATCGCATCTCCCGGGCAAAGTTCCTCCACGCCGACGTTCTGCAATGGGAACCGCCCGGTCACTACGAGATCATCACTGCAAATCTCTTCAGCGAACTCCTGATCGCCGCACTGCCGACTTTCCGGCGGACCTTGCGGCGGGATGGCTTTCTCATCGCCTCCGGCATCCTGCGCGGACAAGCCGCATCGGTGGTAAGCGCCCTGCGGAAAGGAGGATTTCAGCTCATGCGACAACGCCGACGGGCCAAATGGGTGGCTCTCCTCGCCCGGCAATTGTAGCTGGGGACGCTGTCCCCGGTCCGACAACTCCGCCGGGGACAGCGTGCCCGGCTACAAGGCGCCGAAAAGCTAGTTGAAGGCTCCTTGGCCGCAGCTACCTTCCCGGCGTCCGAGCGACTTCGATTGCCTGCACTCCGCGGCCTAATCCGTTCAGCCGCTCAGGATCCTTTATGCAGGCAGAAGAACTTTCCTACGTCATCGTCACGCCCTATTCGATGCGCAAATCGCGCACCGGCGGCATCGTTTCGCGACTCATTTCCCGGACCGGCCTCGACCTCGTCGGCGGCCGCATGTTTGCGCCGGATGAGGAACTCGTTAGGCGTTATACCGAGGGCATCGTCACTTCCCAGGACACGCGGCATCGCGCCACCCAGGAGCTGATCAAGGCCTACGTGGAGAAGAATTTCACCGGCGAACGCGACGGCCAGCGCCCACGGGTTTTGCTCCTGGTTTTCCGGGGCGCGAACGCGATCGAAAAAATCCGTCACGTGGTCGGCCACATCGTCCACGAACGAACCAGCGGCGAGACCATTCGCGATACCTACGGCGACTACGTTACCGACGAATCCGGCAAGGTGACCTACTTCGAACCGGCTGTGCTCGCCTCCCTTGACGCGGAGTCGGTTGAAGAAAATCTAAAGCTTTGGGCGGACTTTTCCGACTCCGATGGCGGCATCCTCGATGACGCGGTCACCTACCCGGCCGGCGTCCAAGTGGAGAAATCGCTCGTCCTGATCAAACCGGACAATTTCAAATTCCCGAACATCCGCCCCGGCGGCGTGATCGAAGTTTTCTCGCGCACCGGGCTTTCCATCATCGGGTTCAAGGTCCACCGCATGAGCGTCGGTCAGGCCGAGGAATTCTACGGGCCGGTCCTCGCCGTCCTCGAAGACAAACTCGGCGCGGGCAAAGGCCGGGAGGCATGGGAAGATATCGTGGAGTTCATGTCCGGCGGCCGCCCCAGTGCGACGGACGACGTCAAGCGCCTCGCGCCCGGCACAGAAAAGTGCATTGCGATCGTTTATCAGGGCGTCGACGCCGTGCGTAAGATTCGCGACGTCCTCGGGCCGACCGATCCGAGCAAGGCGCCTCCGGGATCGATCCGGCGCGAATTTGGCCAGAGCATTATGATTAATGCCGCGCACGCTTCCGATTCGGCGGAGAACGCCAAACGAGAGATGGGAATCGTGCAGGTGACCGAGAACAACCTCAAACCTTTGATTGAAAACTTCTACGCGCGCCCATAGCTTGCGCTCCCCTTTTTCAAAACTTTAAGATGAACGATTTAGCCATGGAAATTTCTACCCGCGCCGCTCAACTCACACCTTCCCTCACCCTCTCGATCGACAGCAAAGCGAAGGCGATGAAACTCGAAGGACTGGACATCTGCGGCTTCGGCGCAGGCGAGCCCGACTTCGATACGCCCGAGCACATCAAGGAGGCCGCCATTGCGGCGCTCCAGCAGGGTTTCACCAAATACACGCCGAGTTCCGGTTTGCCGGAATTGCGTCAGGCCATCTCGGAAAAGTTCGCCAACGATAACGGCCTCGAGTACCGCCCGAGCCAGGTCATCGTGAGCAACGGCGCGAAGCATTCCTGCTACAACGCCATCCTCGCCACCTGCGAACCGGGCGACGAAGTGATCATTCCTTCGCCCTATTGGGTCAGCTATCCCGACATGGTGCGGCTCGCCGGCGCTGAACCGGTGATCGTGCAAACGAACGAGCGCAACGGCTGGAAAATGACGGCCGAGGAATTTGAAAATGCGATGACCCCGCGGACCAAAATGGTGATCATGAACAGCCCGGGCAACCCGAGCGGCTCGGTCTACAGCCGCGAAGAACTGGAAGCGATCGTCGAAGTCGCGGCCGAGGAAGACATCTACATTCTCTCCGACGAAATCTACGAGAAGCTGGTCTACGACGGCGTCAAACACGTCAGCATCGCCTCGCTCTCGAAACAAGCTTACGACCTCACCATCACGGTCAACGGTTTCAGCAAATCCTACGCGATGACCGGCTGGCGGCTCGGTTACATGGGCGCCCCGGAAGCCATTGCCAAAGCGGTCGATTCGATCCAGAGCCACAGCACGTCGAACCCCTGCTCCTTCGCGCAGAAAGGTGCGGTCGCGGCGCTCAAAGGCGACCAGCAGCCGCTCTCCGACATGCACGACGAATTCGATATGCGGCGCAATTACATGTATGACCGTATTGCCAAGATCGCGAACATCACGGCGGTCAAACCGCAGGGCGCGTTCTACGTTTTGGTCAACATCAGCCAGCTCGGGCTCACCTCGCAAAACTTCGCCGATCGTCTCCTGAGCAAGGCCAACGTCGCGGTCGTCCCCGGCGCCGCCTTCGGCGACGATCGCACCATTCGCCTGAGCTACGCGACCAGCATCGACGTGATCAAGAAGGGCCTCGACCGGTTTCAGGATTTCTGCCGCACGTTGTAAACGCTTCGCTCTGCCAAGCGCGGGAGTTGGCGACGTTTGCCAATGACGCCTCTCCTTTATTGTCATCCCGATCCGGTGCAGCGCGGAGAGGGACTCACAAGCGTCTCGCGACGGTGAGAACAAATGACGCCCGGAACCGCTTGCGAGGTCCTTCGCCGTCTTCGCGGCTCAGGATGACAATCCACTAGGAATGTCGTCCGGCTCGCTCGCTCTCATCCTCCACGCGCATCTGCCTTTCGTTAGGCACCCGGAACACGAGAATTTCCTCGAGGAAGACTGGCTCTTCGAGGCCATCACCGAGACCTACCTTCCCCTCCTGCGCATGATGCGGCGCCTGGTCGACGAAGGCGTCGATTTCCGGCTCACGCTCACGCTCACGCCGACTCTCTGCGCGATGCTGCGCGACGAACTGCTGCAGCACCGCTATCTCCGTCATCTCGAGCGGTTGATCGGTTTCAGCGCCCAAGAGATCGAGCGCAACCGAAACGATCCGCCGCTCGTTGCGCTCTCGCGTTTTTACGCCCGGTTTTTTACCGAGGCGCGCGCATTTTTCGACGACACTCTCCGGCGCGATATGGTGTGGGCGTTCCGCGAGCTGCAGGATGCGGGCTGCCTCGAAATCATCGCCAGCGCCGCGACCCACGGGTTCCTCCCGCTGCTGCAGGATTTCCCCGAGGCCCAGCGCGCGCAGATCCGAATCGGTTGCGACAGCTACCGCGAAATGTTTGGCCGCGAACCGCGCGGCTTTTGGCTCCCGGAATGCGGCTACTGCGACGGCCTCGATCTGCTGCTCCAGGAAGCGAACGTGCGCTGGTCCGTTCTCGACACGCACGGGCTCCTCTTTGCCCAGCCGCGGCCGGTGCGCGCAATCTACGCGCCCTGTTTCACCCCGGCGGGCCCGGCCGTTTTCGCCCGCGATCGGGAATCGAACCGGGAAGTGTGGAGCGCGGAATGCGGCTATCCGGGCGACCCGGTTTATCGCGATTTTTATCGCGACGCCGGTTTCGATCGCTCGGAGGAAGAGCTCCGGCCGTTCCAGCATCCGCCCGGGGTGCGGAAATTTACCGGGCTTAAATATCACCGCGTCACCGGTCGGACCGACGCCAAGGAACTCTACGATCCGGCCTGGGCGATGGCGGCAGCGGACGAACACGCCGACGATTTTTTTACGAAACGCCAGGCTCGCTCCCGGGAATTGCAAGCGCTGAATCTGGAACCGCTCATCGTTAGTCCTTTCGATGCCGAGTTGTTCGGCCATTGGTGGTTTGAAGGGCCGCGCTTCCTGGAAAGCCTTCTGCGCCGGGCGGCGCGGGAGCGGGAAGAGATTCAGCTCACCACCCCGACCGAATTCCTCGCCACCCATCCGTCGCAACAAATCGTTAGGCCAACTCCATCGAGCTGGGGCGAGAACGGCTTCAACAGCGTCTGGCTGGACGAACAAGCGGCCTGGATTTATCCGCTGCTTCACCCCGCCACCCGGCGGATGACGGAAATCGCGCGCCATCACCGCGCCACCAGCGATCCCGCGATCGAGAGCGGGCTGCGGCAAGCCGCGCGCGAACTCCTCCTCGCGCAATCGAGCGACTGGGCTTTCCTCATCAAGACCAAAAGCGCGCCGCACTACGCGAAGCAGCGCACGGAAGATCACCTCTCCCGCTTCCGGCGCCTGGCCGAAAATCTCGACAACGGCCGGGTCGATGGCGAATTTCTTGGCGAATGCGAAGAGCGCGCTAACCTTTTCCCCAACCTGAACTGGCGATATTACCTTTAGCCGGCCACCACATGCGTCTCGCCATTCTGTTTTGTTCCATCCTCGGGCTCCTTCCCCTGCAGGCGCAGGAATCTCCCACCCCGACACTCTCGCCCTCGCCCACTCCGTCACCTTCGGCGTCGCCCGCGCGCACCGTCTCCCTCCGTTTCGCCCTGCCGCCGCTCGATGGGACAATCAGCCTCGGGATTTACGATGACGCCGGCAAACTGGTGCGCGTGCTCCATCGCGAAGACGAGGTCTCCGATTTCACCGCCGGTCATGACGCGCTCGAGACGGAGTGGGATGGCACCGACGAGCAGGGCAATTCCTTGCCTAACGGAAAGTACAGAGCCCGCGGCTACGTCGTCGGCGATCTTAAGGTCGAAGGGATCAATTTTTTCTTCAACGATTGGGTGACGGATGAAGAGTCACCGCACGTTCTGCGCGCCACGCAGCTCTGGATGAAGGAAGGCGAACTGCTGGTCGACACGGAACTGGCCGGCGGCCGGAAAGTGACGTTCGTCTGCGATCGGACGACCGGCGCGATCCGCAGTGAAACGACCCCCGTCACCGGCGAGCACTGCCGTCAACTCGCGGCGCTGCCCCACGCGGTGGATTGCGCCGAGGGAAAGGATGGCACGATCTGGTTCGTGGATTCCAACGAGCCGGACGGACTTCGCCGGGTCAAGCAGTTGGCCCGGAACCAGGAAGTCCTGCGGCGGCTCGATTACGTGGCCGATGATCCGCAGCCGCAGCACATCGAGGCTTCGACGATCGGCGAGGAGATTTTTCTCCTTGAAAGCAACGACCTCCTTCAACGGTTTCTCGGCCTGTCGCTGGTGGGGACGAAGATGGACGATCCGGAAGGAGCCGTTTCCGATTGGAAGAGTCTCTTCGACAAAAAGATCATCGCGCACCAGAAGTTCGCGCTCGAAGACAACAAACCGGTAGCGGTTTCCGCGACGGCTCAAAACCAACCTGAAAAGTTCACCCAAAAGCTGCGGCCCGATCCGTTGCAGCACGATGAGCCGGGCAAGATCGAGTTGGCAGTCGGGTTCGATGCCGATGGCAGTTTTCTCAAAACCGCCGATGGCCTTCACCTGCGCACGATCAGTGATACGGCCAACCTTGTGCGCACTCTGCCGGCCCGGCAGGGCGACGATGCGCTCGATGTCTACCAGGACGACGGCGCGGTGGTGGAGCAATTCCGAATTTCGAATCTGACCGAAATGATTGCTTTCGACTGCGGCGATTTCGAGTTGAAATAGAACGATGCCCCGCGACATCGTTTATTTCGACCTCGAGACTCAGCGCACCGCCAACGACGCCGGCGGCTGGGACCGCAAAGGCAACATGCAGATGTCGATCGGCGTCACCTACAGCACGCGGACGGAGCGCTATGAGATTTTCCACGAGCCGCGCGTGCACGACCTGATCGAGCGCCTCCGCCAGGCCGACCTGGTCGTCGGATTCAACGTCATCAATTTCGATTATCACGTCCTCATGGGCTACACCGTGCTCGATCTCGCGCATGAGCTGCCGACCGCCGACCTCATGGTCGACATGGAAGCAAAACTTGGCCACCGCCTCGGGCTCGACGCGATCGCGCAGGCGACGTTAGGCGTGCGCAAGACGGCGATGAGCTTGGATGCCATTCGCTGGTGGCGCGAGGGACGCATCCTCGAGATCGCGGAGTATTGCTGCTTCGATGTGAAAGTGACGCGGCTCGTGCATGAGCACGGCTGCCGGCACAAGGAGCTTTTCTTTCACGATCGCTTCGCCCGCAAACAGCGGGTCGAAGTCGAATGGGAGCACCTCAACGAGCCCAGCCCAGCCTAACGAACCTCGACCTCGAGCGGGAGGCAGTGATTGATCTCGTAACTTCCGCGGTCGGGATCGCGCTCCATCGGCTGCGTGCGCCCGCGCGAATCGGTCGCGCGGGCGAGCAAAACGCGCCGCCCCGGCGTGGAGGGCACGCTCCAGTCATATTCCCAGAGCTGCCAGCTGTGGCGCGCCTTCTCTTTGCCTAACGACGCCATTTTCCAGGAACTTCCCCCGTCCGTGCTCAACTCGACTTTCACGATATCGGCCTCGGCCGTCCAGGCCGCGCCCGCCACCTTGCAAGTCGAACCCGCGGCGACGACTTCGTTAATCCCCGGTCGGGCAATGGACGCCTTGATGTGCATCTCAGTGATCGGGATCAACCGCACGCCAGTGTCATCACGCTGCCAGAAGGCGTAATCCACCGTTTGATAGTAGCCGTTGAACGGCCGGTCGGTGACGATGATGCGTTGCAGCCATTTCACCGCCGCCATCCCGTACCAGCCGGGCACGATCGCCCGCAGCGGAAACCCGTGCGCCGGCGTGAGCGGCTCGCCATTCATCTCGGAGGCGAGGAGGACGCCCTCGAGCGCCTTGCCCAGCGGGACACTGCGCGCGTAATGGATCTCGCCCGCCGGCTTGGGCGGATCGCTGATTTTGCCCCGGTCCGCGCCCTCGAGGATGACCTCGGTTGCTCCGGTCTCGATCCCGCTCGCGCGCAGGATCTCGCCTAACGACACCCCGGTCCACTCCGCATTCCCGACCGCTCCCAGCCCCCATTGCGCTCCCTTCACCTTGGGGACGAGAAAGACCCGGCCATTGCCGGCGCATTCCAAGGTCGCCGGGAGAGTGGTCGCCGGCAGCTTCCGCAAATCTTCCAGGCTGAATTCGCGCGCCGTTTGCACCTTCCCTTCGATCCGCAAACGCCAGGTCGCGAGATCAGTCTCCGGGACGGGAAAGTGCGACCGGATATAAAACTGCTCGTTAGGGGTGAGGAAGCCCTCGAGCTCGCCGAAGGGCATTTCCAGGTTAGCCGGGTCTTTTTCGCGAATGATCATATTTCTCCAAGATTATCCCGGGCAGTTTGCGGAAACCCAGCGCAAATATTCCGGCAGCCCCTGCGCGACGCGGAAAGCGATGATCTCCGGCACTTCGGAGGGATGCAACTGCCGCAACGTCGTCTCCAGCGCCTCGTAACGGCTGGCCGTTGTCTTGAAAAACACGAGCGTCTCGTTCCCGTTTTGCACTTTACCTTCCCACCAGTAAATCGACTCGACCCCTCCGAGCAGATTGGCGCAGGCCGCGCATTTTTCCTCGACCAGCTGGCGACTGATGCGCCGGGCGGTGGCGGCATCCGGGAAGGTGCTGAGGACGAGAAGCGCTTCGTCCGCCATGATCTCGTTAGGCAGCAGCAACCGCCGCGTGGCGGCAAATCCAGCCGCCCGCAACCACCACGTCGCCGTCGTAACAGACTGCCGCCTGGCCGGGCGTGATGGCCTTTTGCGGCTCGTCCAGCCGGACAAGTGCGCGCTCGCGGTCGATCGGCAGCAGGGTGGCCGCCGCGCCGGGATGGCTGTAGCGAATCTTCACCGTCACCGCGAGCGGCTCGTCGCTCGCTTCACGGCTGCTCCAATTCACCCGGTCGATTTCGAATTCCTCGACCAGCAGATCCGCCGCGTCGCCCACGACGACGCGATTGGTCGCGGCGTCGATGTCGACCACGTAAAGCGGCTTGGGCGAACCGCCGGGCAACCCTTTGCGCTGCCCGATGGTGAACATCTCGATCCCCTCGTGCGCGGCGAGGAAGTTGCCGGAGAGATCGTAGATCCCGCCGCGATGAAATTCGTCTTCGCCGAGATGACCGCGGAGGAAAGCCTTGTAATCGTTCCCCGGCACGAAACAGATCTCCTGGCTGTCGACCTTGTCCGCCACCTTCAAGCCTAACGAACGTGCAATTTCGCGGATTTCCGGCTTGGCCATCGCGCCCAGCGGGGTCAAAGCATGCCGGAGCTGCGGCTGGCGCAGGCTGAAAAGAAAATACGACTGGTCTTTGCGCGGGTCCGCGCCCTTCCGCAAAACAGCGCGATCGGCGTGATGCTCAATAATGGCGTAGTGGCCGGTCGCGATGTAGTCGCAATCGAGAGCGCGCGCTTTTTCCCAGAGGCTGCCGAACTTCAGCTTCTCGTTGCACATCACGCACGGGTTCGGGGTCCGGCCGGCCTGGTATTCGCTCGAGAAGTAATCGATCACAACGCGCTCAAACTGGTCCGCCTCGTCCACCACGTAATGCGGAATGCCTAACGAATGCGCGACACTGCGCGCGTCCGCAATCGCCTGCGGGCCGCAGCATTTGTCCTCCGCCCGGGAGATGCAATCCTGCGGCCAGACCTTCATTGTCACGCCAACGACGTCGTAGCCCTGCTCGCGCAGCAAATAGCCGGCGACGCTGGAATCGACCCCGCCGCTCATGCCGAGCAGGACGCGCTGTTTGGTGCCGTTCATCGAGCGCGTAAAGTCGGCGCGATCGAGGAGCCGGTCAACGCCTGTAGACGCGTGGCCGCACCCGAACGCTCACGAACGGGCTGTCGCGCAAGGAGAAACGCCACGGGAAATCCTTCGCCCGGCTGATCCCGATGCGGGGATCGGCGACAACTTCGATGTCGTCGTTAGGCCGAGGGCAAAAGCAATGTGCGGGATCCGCGCAAAGATCGATCTCATGATGGCGCTTGTTGATGTCGAGCGCCTGCGTCAGCTTGCCCGGTCCGGAACAGAGCCGTTTCACTTCTTCCACCCCGCGCCGTTTTCGCATCAGCGCGAGGCCGCGCCGCGGCTCAATCGCGCGGACGAGAATGAGCCCATCGCGCGGGCCGCCCTTGATCAGGACGTTCAGCATCCAGTGCACGCCGTAGTTGAAATAAATGTAGGCCGCAGCCGCCTTGTTCCGCTCGACAAAGGCGCGTGTGCTCGGCCGCATAAAGGTGTGGCAGGCCTCGTCGCCTTCGACGAGATACGCCTCGGTTTCGACCACGATACCGCCGCTTTTTCCCCAGACGAGATCGGTCCCGATGAGGTTCTCGGCGCAGCGCAACGGATCCATCTGAAAAAAGCTCTCGGGCAGCACGCTGCAAATTAGCAGCTTCCCCGCTGGATAAAATTGCCTAACAATTGCGCGCCCTCCCGCGCGTTCGCCGGCGCCCGCGGCGTGGCCTTGCTGGGGAGCGCGGGCGCCTCGCCCGCTGTGTCACGTGCCTCGCGGGACACTCGCCAGCAGATCGGCGGTGGCCCTGAAAAACCGGGCATGGCGGCCGAGAGGGCGCGGCCGAAGGCAGCTTTTTGCTCCACCTCTTTTGGGGCTCAATCTGCGACCTGCGGGCTATTCGGTTATGCCTGAGTTTCCCCTGCGTATAGCGTTTGGCGGGGCGCCAAACGCAGCGGTCGGGGCGCCCGCGCTCCCCAGCAAGGAAAGGCCGCACGCCCGCAGTTGCGCAGCGGGCGAACCGACGGGATCACCGTCACGGCTACAACATGACCGCGCTCGGTCCGGGCAGACGATGCACCACTTGGTGCCGGCGAAAATAATCGATCAACGCTTCCCGCGTTTGCACAGGGTGGAAAGTGCACCTGGACTCCGGCCGCTCGAGGATCGAGCGCAGCTTCATGAAACGATGACCGGCACTGCGCGAATCGAAGGTATTGAGCGCAATTCGATAGCGTTTCGCGGGATCGAGGGGCCGGCCGGCGGCGGCGCAAAGATTCGTTAGGCGCGATTCCTTTCCCCGCCCCGCGACGGACATTTCGAAGCCGGCCAAGCTGCGGCGTTCCCGGCTTTGGAAGACTTCCTCCATGATCACTCTGAGATCGAGCGGCGTCAGCTCGGCGGTCACGAGATAGTTTTCGTAAGGCAGAATCTCCCAGAGATCGCCGATCGTTTTGCGCCCCATTTTCAGCGCGCGATCGTCGAAGAGCCCGTGGAAAACCCCGTCGACCCCGAGTCCGCGACCGGCCAGCGTCTCGGTCACCGCCGCGGCGATCAATCGCTCCACCTCGCTCGGCATCCCCGGATCGGACCGCGTGCTCAGCGTCGCCATGAGTTCGCCCACCGGTTCGGCCATGACCTCCGCCGCGCGATCGCGCCGGGGTTGCGTTCGGCTCAGGATAACAGGATCGAGCACGACGCGATCGTCCATCAACTCGGTCCGCGCCTCGCGCCGGAGCAATTTTTTGGAATTGCGATCGAAGACCAGGTCGACGCGTCCGACATGGATGCCAAAATGATCGGCCTGGGTAAGAAGGACGCCATTCGTTAGGCGACGGGGGATGTGCTGATGGGTGTGACCGGCGATGAGGACGGCGGTTTCCGGGAATTCCGCGGTCAACGCCATCAGGCAATTCGCAAAATCGTCGCCCCCGGTGCGGTCTTTCAAGCCCATATGCCCGGCAAGCACGATGGCGTCGGCGCCCGCCGCGTGCGCCTGGCGGAGAGCCCGGCGGGCAGACTCGACCGGGTGCGGAAACTCGATCCCCTCGATGAACCTGGGCAGAAACCAGAAGGGCATTCCCGGTGTCGTTAGGCCAACGACGGCGAGCTTGATCCCGGCGAATTCCTTCAGGATGAAGGGCCGAATTTTCGCAAACGGATGGCGCGCGTCGCGGAATTGTCCGGCCGGTTTGTTCTCGAGGAGCGTGTTCGCAGCCAGCACCGGCATGCGCGATCGCGCGACCGCCTGGAGGAAAGGATCGATCCCCCAGTCAAACTCATGATTTCCAATAATCCAGCCGTCGTAACGCAGGAGGTTGAAGAGGTCGATCATCGACCGACCTTCGTCGCTGAGCGCAAATTGCGTCCCTTGATAAACGTCGCCAATGTCGAGGAGGAGCGAGTGCGGATTTTCGCGACGCCAGCGGTGAATCTGGGTGACGCAGCGGGCCAGGCCACCGAGATCCGGGCGGCCGTCGTAATCGGTCGTGGGCAGGATGTGACCGTGCAAATCGGTCGTGTGCAGAATGGAAATGGTGATCAGATCCTGCGCCGGGACACCCGCCGCGCGACTCCAGGACGGCAGAGCGCTCGCCAGCGTCGCACCGGCGAGGAGGCGCAGAAATTCACGGCGATCGGGAGGAGAATCCTTCACGATAAACCTGTGCGCGATTTTGACGCCGGCGCCGCGCGGGCACAATCTTTATTCCATGAACCTCCAAGGCCTGGACCATATCGCGATCTCGGTGAACGACGTGGAGCGCTCGGTGCAGTGGTATATCGAAGTCCTCGGTCTGGAACGGCAACACGCGGAGGTCTGGGATGATGTGCCCACCTTTGTCGGGAAGGGCGCGACCGGGATCGCGATTTTTCCAGCGCGCGACGCGGCCGAAGGTGCGGTGAAGTCAGCGCGAGTCGGCCTGCGCCATTTCGCGCTGCGGGCGGATCGCGCAAATTTCCTTCGCGCGCAGGAGGAGTTGAAGTCGCGCGGGATCGATTTCGAATTCGAAGATCACGAGATCGCGCACTCGATTTATTTTCGCGATCCGGATGGGTTCGACCTCGAAATCACGACCTACGAGGTCGCGTGAGAGGGTTGAACTCCGGCGGGTTAATTCCGCGCGCATTTGCATGCGGGCGGCGACCGGTTGATAGCTAGCGCTCATGAAATCGGCCATTCTCATTTCCCTCGCGCTCTGCGCTTTCGCGACGCGGAGTGACGCGGGCTGGTTCTCGCGCAGCACGCCGACGCCGACCCCGATCCCGGTGCGTCGGGCTCTCCCGGCGCCCACGCCGACCCCGGTGCCGACTCCGGAGCCGCCTCCGCGCGAATTGGTCGCCCTGCCGATCTACGACGAAGCGACAAGTGTGCGGCTTCAGATTTTTCTCGATAACCACTCCTTTGGCCCGGGGAAGATCGACGGCAAGATGGGCGAGTTTTTTGGCAAGGCGCTCGTCGCCTACAAAAAGGCGAAAGGGCTCCCGCCGACCGGCGCGGTCGACGCGGAATTGCTCGCGCAGGTGCCCGAGCCGTTCACGACCTACGCCATCCGGCCGGAGGATGAGAATTTCGTCGGAGAACTAGCCTCGCGGCCCTCGGAGCAGGCGAAATTGAAGGCGATGAAATACGGCTCGCTTCTCGAATTTGTGGCGGAGCGTTTCCACGCCTCGCAGGAATTTTTGATCAGGATCAACCCGGGGATGGACCTGGAGAAATTGCAGGTGGGCGCGGTAGTGCGGGTGCCAAACGTTCGACCGTTTGAGATCGAGAAGCTCTCGGAAAAGTTCGTTCCGAAAAATCCGCTGTTCGCCAACCGGCAAGTCTTCATCGACACCCGGGAGAATTTTCTCGAAATCCGCGAGGGCGACAAACTGCTGGCGGAATTTCCGATCACGCCCGGATCGAAGTCGCTCCCCGCGCCGAAGGGGGTCTGGAAAATTCTCGGGATCGCTACCCTGCCCTGGTTCCGGCACGACGAAGGGGTGCTCAATCACGGGGTGCGGACGAAAGATTTCCACAACATCCCGCCCGGGCCTAACAATCCGGTTGGAATCCTCTGGTGCGGCCTGAACAAGCCGGGCATCGGCATTCACGGCACGAACAACCCCGAAACGATCGGGCGCGCGGGAAGCCACGGCTGCATTCGCACCGCCAACTGGGACGCAGCGCGGTTGAAAGACATGATCTCTCCCGGAACAGTAGTCACGATTTTCTAGGAATAAATCGCGCGGGGCCTAATGCTGCTCTTTGTGAGAGACCATGGGAGAGATGTGAGCCATGGGAGTAATAAGGATAGCTCCCCTGGCTCTCATTCCTCCCATCCCTCCCAAGAACCTGAACGAGTCCTCCCTCCGCGCGGAAATTACCGCACGCTGCTCTCCTTCCAAAAAGCCGAATTGATCTACGACATCACCTTCCGCTTCGCCCACAAATATCTCTCCCGCGGCGACCGCACGATCGACCAAATGATCCAATCGGCGCGTTCGGGGAAAAAGAACATTCTCGAAGGCAGCAAAGCCGCCCTCACCTCCAAGGAAACCGAGATCAAGCTAACCAACGTGGCCCGGGCCAGCCTCGAGGAGCTGCTCGACGATTACCACGACTTCCTCCGCGCCCGCGACCTCCCGATCTGGCCGAAAGATGCCAAGGAAGCGCAATACATCCGCCGCCTTGGCCGCAAAACCCCGACCACCTACGAAGACTACCGCGAGTTTGTGGAAACGCGCCCCCCGGCCGTGATCGCCAATATCGCGGTCTGTCTCATCCACCAGGCAAACTACCTCATCGATCAACAGCTCCGCTGGTTGGAAAAGGATTTCCTCGCGCAGGGCGGCCTCCGCGAGCGCATGACCCGCGTCCGCCTCAGCCACCGCAACCAGCCGCCCCCAAAATAACTCCTCTACCTCCCCTCCCTCCCATTACCAGCCGCAAAAAATTTTCGCGCGGAATCAGAAAGCCACACGTCTAGGCTTTAGATCGACCGATGGATTCCACCGAACACGACACCTTTCGAGCGGCCATTCACGGGGATCGCGACGCTTTCGAAATGATCATCCGCAGCCAAAGCCGCGCTCTTTTCGCCATCGCCTACGGCATTCTGCAAAATCGCGAGGAAGCCGAGGACGTGGGCAGGACGCGCTCGTCAAAGCCTGGAAAACGCGCTGGCGGGTGCGCGATTCGGGGAAATTTCCCGCCTGGCTCGGCACCATCGCACGTCACCGCGCGCACGATGTGGCGCGCCGGCGGCGCAGCGTTCCCTTCCCGACCGAGGCCGAGGAACCGATCGACCACCAATTTGAAGAAGCCGCGCAGGCTTCGAAAGAAAAAGCGATGAGCGAGCAGGTGCGGGCCGCCCTTGCCACCCTGCCCGAGCTGCACCGCGCCGCGCTTACCCTGCGCTATTTCGAGGCGATGGATTACGCCGCAATCGAGCGCACCCTCGGCCTGAGCAACGGCGCGCTCCGCGGCATTCTCGGCCGCGCCATGGAAACCCTGCGCCAGCGCCTCCGCCCCGCCCTGGCCACCCTGGAGTAACACGCATGCCTAACGACACTATCCACGACGAGATCGAAAGCTGGCTCGCGGCCGACATTCACGACCAACTCGCCCCCGATGAACGCGCCGCCTTCCAGCAACACGTGGCGAGCTGCGCCTCCTGCCGCGCTTTACAACAAGAGGAAAAACAAATGCATCAACTACTCGAAAAAACACTCGCGCCCGAAAGCGCCGATCCGGCCTTTGAACAAAGGATGCTGAGCCGGTTCCGCGGCAGGGTCCCCGCGCCTGACGGCGGCCTGATTTCGTTCTTCGCCGGCCTCATGCGGATGCGCGCGGCCCAGATCACTGCCGTCGCCGCGCTCCTGCTCACTCTCGTGCAGGTGGGAAAAATGGTGACCGGTGAAGACGAGACATTGCCGCGGTCACGTCAGACGGTCGCCGCTTCCGCTCCGGCGCCACTGCGCACCGAAAACAACCTTCCGACCGATCAGAAGGCCGGCAAACGCGACCTGATTGAGCGCAGGCGTTCGGCCGAGGCAGCGGCGACCGCTTCGCTTGCGGATGAACGGCTGGATGCGGAACAAAAGCTAAAAGAAGCACCGCAAAGCCTCGCGGCGGCAAAGATTCAACAGCAGGAGAACGACCTTCCGTCCGAGGTTGGCGCGACAAGCGCTGCCGGCGTCGACAAAAATGAAAGCGCCCCCATTCCCGCTCCGGTCACCTCGGCCGATTCGCGCAAGCTGATCCGCAACGCCCAGCTCGATCTCCAGGTCATGAACTACGAGGCCGCGATCCAGCGGCTCACGACCCTGGCCACGGAGGCGCGGGGCTTCGTCGCGACTCAAAGCTCAGCGAAACTGCCTAACGGAAAGCTGCAGGGCACGGTGGTGGTAAAAGTCGTCCCGGAAAACCTGGAGAGTTTCCTGCAAAAAGCGCGCACGCTCGGCGAGCTGAAAAACCAGACCCTCGGAACGCAGGACGTAACCAAAGCGTATCTCGATACCGATGCGCGGATGCGCAACGCGCAGCGGATGGAAGCGCGTCTGCTCGAGATGCTGGAAAAGAAAACCGGCAAGGTCTCCGACCTGCTCGAAGTGGAAAAAGAGTTGGCCCGGGTGCGCGAATCGATCGAGCAGATGCAGGGCGAGTTGAAGTATTACGACGCCCTCGTGCAGTACGCGACCGTCACGATTTCACTCGCGGAAAAGGACCTCGATGAACCCGCCGCCTTCCTCCTCCGGGAGACCGCGAATCTTTCCCTCTTCGCCGAAGACGTGGAAAAAACCTTCGCCGAAGTGAAGAGCGCGCTGCAAAACGCCAAGGCGCAGGTCGTGCAATCAACCCTCGAGCGCGACAACTCCGGCCAGGCCACCGCGCGCATGACGCTTCTGCTCGCGCCCGAGGAAAGCGACGCGGTCATCGCGCGGATCAAGGGCATGGGCCGGGTGCAGAATTTCAACGTCCAGACCGAGCGGGTGGCGCAGAACGGTTCCGGGATGTCGGAAACGGCAAAAGTCGAGCGCGACAAAGTGCAGTTGAATCTCGTCATCTCGCGCACCGGCGAAGAACAGCCGGTGCAGCAGACCAGCCTGCGCATCATCACGCCCTCCGTGCCAAAGCAGGTCGAGCAACTCAAAGCCGCCGTCGCGCAAGCGGACGGCGCGCTGCGCAGCTCGACGTTTTCTCGCAATCCCGATGGACAGGAAGTGGCCAATCTCACCCTGCGGGTGCCGATGAAAAATTACGCGGCGCTGGTCGCGAACTTCGACCAGCTCGGGGAAGTGAAGGACCTGAGCGTGCAGCGTAACGATCAGCCTGGTACGACCGCAAATCCCGCGACCGCGCCGGCCGAGATCAGCCTCCAGATCTACAGCCCGGGCAAAATTGTTTCCGCCGAAACCGGCCTCGGCGCGACGATTCGCCGGACGCTGGGCCAGGGCGCCGCCGCGCTGATGTGGAGCGCGCGGATGATCGGGGTCGCGATCGCGTTCCTTGCCCCGTGGGCGCTCGCCCTCGGCCTGCTCGGCTGGTTGGTGGCGCGTTTCGCCAAACGGCGCGGCAGTCGTTAGGCGGGAGCGCAGAGCGCAACCTCCGGGGAGCACGGGCTGTCAGCCCGTCGTTCGCGGCAGGTTGCCGCGAACCCGCACGTCGTGACGGATGGCTTTTCTGGGGGCGCTTCGCGCACATGCATTCGGCAGACTGCCGAATGCGACGGGTTGGCAGCCCGTGCTCCCCGGAGGCCGTCGCGTCGCCGCGGGATTACTCGACCGCGAACTCATTCAGCCGGGCGTTGCCAGACCGATGATTGAATCATCCCGAAGCAAGACGTTCGTTCTCGTTTGCACGCGAAACCGTTCTCGCGCAGAAATGGCGACGGGTCGTCCAACCGGCGCGCTTCCAGCCGGCTCGCTAGGCGAAAGAAAAGATACATCGCCCGGATCCAGAACCGCGCATGAAACCGTTGCCAGCCGGCTTCCGGCACGCGGAAATCAGCCAGCAGCCAGAGTGCCTCGGGAGTGCCGGCGCCGGCCAGTCGCTGCACCACTTCACGGAGAGCCGCACCCGCGAAGCAATCGAGAAAGAAATGGGTCACGACCAGATCGTAGCAACCGGTCTCGAATGAGAATTCCCGCAGATCCGTCCGGATGAAGTTGACCTCGGATCCTGCGCCCAGCCGCGAGCGCGCGAGCGCGATCATGCGCGCGCTCGCGTCGACGCAATCGACCCTCGCCCCGGGATGTAGCCTAACGAACTCGAAGAGGAATCGCCCATCCCCTTCGCCGACGATGAGCACCCGGTGCGGCGTTGGGAGGTCGCGAACGAACGCCAGCCGCGCCTGCTGGAGTTGACCGCCAAAGACGACCCGCTCGATCCTGCGATAAAAGGGCGCAACCCGGTCGAAACTCACCGGAACGAAAATGGCAGCGCGAGCAGGGGCGTGAGTAAAACGAGATCGGCCAGGGCGGTGCGATGATCGCGCGGGAGACCGTGAGCGAGATTCAGCCTAACGAGAAGGAGAGCGCTCGCGGCCAGGCAAAACAAGAGCGGGAAGGCGGCAAAACGCCAGAAGAAGGCGCACCCGAGCGCGGCGAGGGCGATGCCGTAGCCAATCGGCCGGAGGGCGCCGGCGATCGCGGGCCAGCCGGTCACCAACGAGGCTTTCCCCTGCGCCACATCCAGCTCGCGTTCCCAGGCGGCGATCGAGAGACAATTAAACGTGCAAAGAATGGCGAAGAGAACGACCGCGAAGCCGAAGGCAAGGGTGAGGCCGGGAAGCTGGCCGACCACGCCCAGGACTGTGCCGGCGGCGAAGAGAAGTCCGATGGCTTTTTCTTTCATCGGGAAAGGACGCCTCCTTCCGCCTAACGAGTGGTTGACGGCGAGGTAAATCAAACAAAGCACCGCGAGCGTGCCGCCGAGGAAGAGCATCTGGAGATCGAGGGTGCGCAGGGCGAGCGCGACATCGAGGCAAAAGATAATCACGATCGCGATCCACCACCCGACCATGTGCTCGCGACAGAAACGGTGCCGAAGTGAGATCGGGCTTTCCGGTGCCAGCTTGATCGTGTCGGCAAAACGATCGGCGAGATAGATCAGCCAGGCGGTGAGGAAAAGCAGCGCGCGCAGAGAAAGATTCAGGTCGGCCCCGAAACAGTGGGCAAAAAGCCATTGCCAGCTGACGGCCACAATCGGGGCGTCGAGGCAAAAAAGGTTGAGCCAGAGAAGCGGCGAATAGCCCGCGCGCCCAGCCGCGGGCGGTGGAGCAGCGGCCACCACTTCGGGCGGGTTGGACATCGCCGAACCTATCCAGTGCCGCCGATTTCCGCAATCGGCCGGCCGGCCTCGATCCGGGCGCGCATCCCGAGGAGCTTTTGGCGGAGGTTTTCCGGCAGCGCGGAGATCTCGAGTTGCTCGTAAAAGAATCCGTAGGTCTGCAGATCGCGCCACTGCAGGAGGAGCGGAAGCCATTTCAGCCAGGCGGGATTGAAACGGCGAACACTTTCGTAGCCACGCAAGAGCAGGCGAAAAGCATGCCGCGCCCTGGCATTCATCTCGGTTTCATCAGCGCTCGGGAAATGGAAGATCGGGACGATCAAATCGTAGGCGAACCAGCAGTAGCAACTGTCGTCGAAATCAAAAACCTTCAGGCCGTCCGGGGTGAGCAAAAAGTTGGCATGATTCAGGTCGCCATGAATCAAACCGTAGGCGTCGCGCGAGCGCGGGAGAGCATCGAGTTTTGCCAGGACGCGATCGAAGGCGTCGTGCACCGCCTTCTCACCGACCGGAACGTAGAAGTGGAAATTCTGCGCGACGCTTTCCTCGCGCCAGTTGCGCCGCGGAAGCGTCGCGGGCGTCCAGGCCGCGTCGTAGGAAGCCTGGTGCATCCTGGCGGTGAGCGCGCCGAGTTGCTCAAACATCCGGTCAGTCCAAAGCTCCGGATTTTTCGGGTCCGGTTCGGTGCCGGCGAGATGCTCGAAACAAGAGACGACGAACCCGCCCTGCGCGGAAGGGACCGTTTCCGTCCGGCAATCGCGCCGTGACCGATACGGCGCCGCCACTGGCAGGCCGCATTCTTTCAAGTCGAGAATCCAGCGCAATTCCGCCTCCACTTCTTCGACGCTGCGGTGGGATTCATGGGTCAGACGCAAAATGGCGGGACGGCCCGCCCGCTCGATCGCAAAAACATAATTCTGCACCGCACGCACCGGCTCCTGACCAATCAGCGTCCCGTCCCAGAGTTCCGCGGCCTGGCGCGCGAGCGCCTCCGTGGCGGCGGCCGCGACGGCGCGCTGCGGCGGGCTGCGCAGCGGTGAAGTCGCCGCGTTCATCGGCTCAATGCCCCTTGCCCCTGGAGGGGTTCGGTTATAAAATTCATAAGTGCGGCTGATATCGTTAGGCGGCTGCGAATTTTACTCCGAGGACTCGCGATGAAAACAGGAATTCCAATGAACAATGCCGCGGTCGCCGCGCTGCCAAAGCACCTGCTGCAATTTGCGGTCGACCAGCGCTACGACGATTACACGCCGGTCGATCACGCGGTTTGGCGCTTCATCATGCGGCAAAACGGTTTTTTCCTGAGGGAATACGCACACAAAGTTTATTTCCAGGGCCTGCTCGAGACCGGCATTTCTTTCGAGCGCATTCCCCGGATCGACGAGATGAACGAGATCCTCGGGAAAATCGGCTGGGGCGCGGTGGCGGTGGACGGCTTTATCCCGCCGGCGGCGTTCATGGAATT
>JALYQE010000282.1 GCA_030855965.1 Verrucomicrobiota bacterium
GGCCATTCTCCACATGGGTTCCTCGGTTGGATAGTTGTCATTACCTTTTGGGTTGCGATTTCGCTTAGCATTTCTTTTGCAGTCCGTTATTCTAGTCGGCGTGTACAGCGGCGTCGAAACATCTAACGGGACTGTCGAATAAGTAGGTTTTGGAAAGAGTCTGCGGCAACCAAGTCAACCAAGGACTGACGAGTCAGGTTAATGAGCGAATTGGGTCGACTCGTCGGAAAAATGGCTACGGAAGCTCCTGAACTGATCGTAAGCTCGATGAGAGAGCCAAAAAAGGGTGCGTAAAGGCTTCTTGCCTCCATAGGTCTTACTTTTGTGAGCGATTTTCTCCAGGTTATGCACGAGGCAGTAGAGTAACCATTGAATGTTGCTTTTGACCTGCCCGCGGTAAGCCGCGCTCGCACATTATTACGTAATCTTCCACGATCCTCACAGCAATCGTTCCTCAGTGCTCTTCTTCCCGGCTTAAGCTTTATGGATTTCGGACAGCAATGCGCGCATTACCGGCACGTCTTTCGCATTTAAGCGAGGTCGCCGCTTCTTTGCGCTGTTCTGCTTTGCGACAATGCCCGGCCACGAGGCTTCAAACACGGCCCGTAACTCTAATGCTTCGCTCCTAGACATTCCGCTGTTCTGCCAGCGTCGAAGCTGCGCGTTAACATTCGCCGCCTTCGAGGCCGTTCCGAAGTAGCGCGGCTTCGATAGGACGAGCTTCTTCAGTTTCGGCAACGCCCGGTCCTTGCGATCTTCGTTCGTGATGAACTTGGCCGCCTGTTCAAACGGCACTTGCTCAGGCAGTGTCTCTGCCGAAAGCCGTTGCTTGTCTGCGAGGCGGTAAGTGTCGTCCGTCGCGCTTCGTTCCTTGTCGATCGCTACGCAGGCGGCGTGGGATTGGTCGAGGAAGTCGTAGGCTCTCCGAGCCAGCATTTTCCATCCGGCGTCACTCTGAAACGGAGCAGTTTCATAGAGCGTCCGCATGACTTCCATAACCTGCTCGATGGGCCAAGCGCGGAACGTGCGCAAGGTTCCCACCTTTCCTAGTGGTTTCTTTGGCTTACTCATGGCCTGTCACATCGGGCAACCGCTGCATTGCGCTTCTCAGATCGTTCGTCGTTAGGTGGGTATATTGCCGCGAGACTGCCGCGCTTTCGTGCCCGACGATCTCCCGCGCCAGCACGTCTGAAACGCCCGACTGCTTGAGCATCGTTACGGCTGAATGCCTGAGCGAATGGAACGACAATTCACTCGTGGCCCGCGCTCGCGAACGACCCTTGCCTGTCGCTTCGTGGCTGCGCGCTTCTACCAGTCCGGCGCTCACGAGAACTTCGCGGAACTGATTGCTCAACGTGCCGGTGCGGGTCGCGCTCGCAGCACGCGGAAAGATGAAAGCGTTCGGGTCATCGGTTGCTGGCAGCGATGTTAGGTAATCGGCCAAAGGCTGCATGAGGGGCAGCGACATTCGCCGCCCCGTCTTGCGCGTCGTGAACGCGATCTCGCCAGTTTCGAGATTCACTGCGCGCCATGTCAGCTTCGACAAGTCGCCAAGGCGTTGGCCGAGGTAGAGGCCAAAGAGCACGAGGCCGTGCCACTCCGCATCGTCGCCGCAGGCTGCGAGGATACGTTTGATCTCCGAGATGGTGAAGGCGCGTCGCGCTGATTTCTCGTGCGATTTCAAGACTGAGACACGGACAGCAGGATTGACGGCAAGCAACCCGTGCCTAACGGCTTCACCAAAGCAGACGCGCAGCACTTTCAAGCTCAGGTTAGCCGTCGCCCGCGACAGCGCTTTCGCCTCACGATCGCGAAACTTGGTCACGTCTGCCGCTTGAAGCGTGGACAAGTCGCGCCCGGCTTTTGCGCCAAGCGATTCGATGAACCGTCCGACGATGCCAGCATACCGGGTGTGCGTCGATTCTTCCACTTCGATCGCCTTGCCTTCCAACCAGCGCTCGCACCAAAGGGCCGTCGTCGCCGTGTCGAGCGATTCGACGTTGGCGGCCGCGTAAACGTCGGCCACTCCCTGCGAGATGACTTCGCGAGCAGCATCGGCGCTCAGCTTTCCGTTGCGCCCGAGAAGCGCGGCCTTGTGCCACACCCGGCAGACTTCCGACGCCTGCTTCTTGTCGCGGGTCTTGGTTGATTTGAAAACCCGCCTCTTCGTGTTCTGCGCAGGATCAAAGACCGTGTAAGCGCAAAACCAAAAAGGGCGGCCCGGTTGACGATGAATGCTTGGCATACCGCATAACATAATGCATAACATTCGCTCGTGTCCAACGGCATTTGCAGGTGTCCGCTTACGAGGTAAACGAGGGCTTCAAAGGGACCTCGGCGGTAACACGGGTTCGAATCCCGTTAGGGTCGCCACACATCTTAGAGGAGAAATCCCCTTCCTCGGAAATTCTGGGGCCAAGGTCTATCGAACCCAACGGCGGGAATGCGCTATAACCGCCAAAGGCGCTTCAGGAAATGTAGACGCTTCGCTCTGCAAAGCGCGGGGGCAGCCAGGGCTGACACTTTTCTTTGCGCTCCAAATCAACGCCCGCGCTTCGCAGAGCGAAGCGTCTACAGGCAAGCTTCCCTCGATCGAGGACTCGCCGCGCGGCATGCCTTTCGAGAATCACGCGGGTTCACTTTTGCAAGACTCTGCACTAGGGAGCGGCTTCGGCAAGGGCGGTCATGCCACCGGCGACGTTCTCTACCTGCTCATAGCCGCGGGCCTGGAGCAGGCTGGCCGCGATCGAACTGCGATAACCGCTTCCGCAGATGAGGGCGATGGCGCGGTCGTTAGGCAAGGCGGAAGCCTGCTCGGCAAAAGAAGAAAGAGGGAAATGTCGGGCCTCGGGAAGGTGGCCGCCCTTCCATTCTGTCGGCGTGCGGACATCAACCAGGAGCGGGCCGCGGTCCGCTTTCAACCTGCTCTTCAATTCCTGGACGCTGAGCTGCGGTAATTTATGAGTCTCGCCGGGGGCATCCGCCCGCAGGTAACCAAGAACGTTATCGAAACCGATGCGGGCCAGCTCAAGGCGCGCCTTCTCCGCCTCTTCGTCTGAGCCGACCACGAGCGCGATCGCTTTTTCGCCCGGGACCATGAACCCGGTCCAGCTTGAGAACGAGGGACTACCGACACCAATGTTGAGGCTGCCGGGAAAATGACCGGCGCCAAATTTTCCCGGCGACCGGACGTCGATCACGACCGCGCCTTCGCTCGCCGCTTTTTTCAGCTCCTGCTCACTCATCTCCCCGAGCGGCGCGAGAGTACTCAAGGGTTCGGCCCCGCGCAGGTTGAGTTCGACATCGTAGGAAAAATAAGCCGGGCGCGCCGGGAGGTTGTCGACCATCTGCCTGACGAATTCGGCGCGATCGGCGATTTGCATGGCCCAATTCAGTTTCCGTTCCTGGCCCACCAGAGTGAAGGGCGCGTCGGAAATGGCGCGGCCGCAAAGCGAACCGGCGCCGTGCGAGGGATAAACTTTTACGTCGTCGGGCAGAGTCAGCACCTTCTGGTGGAGAGAATCGTAAAGCTTCCCCGCGAGCGCGCTCGGATCTTCATCGGCGTCGCGCAGATCAGGGCGGCCGACATCGTTCACGAAAAGCAGATCGCCGGTAAAAACCGCAACCGCTTGCCCGCCTTCGCGAACGAGGAAGGAAAGACTGTCGGGTGAATGCCCGGGGGTTTCGAGCAGCTCGACCTCGAGCGAGCCGATCTTCACTTTTTCGCCGTCGCGGGCCGCGACCCGCTCGTATTTTGCCGGCGCCAGATGCGAGACATAGACCTTCGCCCCGGTGCGGTCGGCCAGTTCGCGAAACCCGGAAGCGAAATCGGCGTGCGGATGGCTGTTGAAGATCGCGACAATTTTGAGTCCTTCGCGCTCCGCCGCGGCGAGATACTCTTCGATGTCGCGTTGCGGATCGACCACGGCCGCCTCGCCATCGGCGCCAAACAGATAGGAAGCGTGCGCGAGTCCTTCGACAAAAAAGCGGTTCAAATACATAAGCGGTTGCGGATTTTAGATTTCGTTAGGCGGCAGATGCGGCCATGCCCATCAGCATGCCCTGCCGATAAAGTTGCAGCAACAGGTGGCGGCTGGGCAAGCATGTGCGCGCCCTTTTCAGCGGCTCGGCACAATCAGCACCGGCGACCTGGCATAACGAGAAATCTTTTCCGCGGTGCTCCCAATGAGGGCGTGCGAGAAACCGGTCCGGCCGTGGGTCGAGGTCACGATGAGGTCGGCGCCTTCCTTCACCGCATGACGGCAAATCTTTTGCGCGGGCGACCCGCTCTTCTGCACGGTTTCATATTTCACCCCCTCGAAGTCGGTCGTCTGCACCAGCTCCTGCATGTGCGCTTCGGCCACTTCCCGAGCCCAGCGGCGGAGGGCGGCCTCGGAATAAATCACGGCCGGGGGAAGATCGTGATGCACCGGGGTGACGTTGATGAGGGAAAGCCTGGCCCGGAAATATTTCGCCAGATCGATGGCGTAGTGCAGGCCACGGGCCGAGCACTCCGAGAAATCGACCGGAACGACGATCTTTTGCAGCTTGAGCTTTTCCTTTTCCCGCGAAGTGGGCCGCGCCACCAGCACCGGGCAGGGCGCATGCCGGATGACGCGCTCCGCCGTGCTCCCGAGGAAGACGCGTTCCCAGCCGGTGCGGCCGTGCGTGGCCAGGATGATGAGATCGGCGTGAATTTCGCCCGCCAGCTCGCAGATCTCGTGGAAGGGCCGGCCCACCCGAATCTGCATGCTTGCCTCCGGCAGTTTTTGGCGGAGCGCGACGACCTGCAGATCGCGGTGGAGTTGTTCCTTGATCTCGTTTTCGGAGCCAATCACGGGCGAACCGAGCGACTGCGCGATGGGGGAGCCGGATTCGTGCACGTTGAGCAGGTGAATGCCGGCCTTGGTTTGTTGGGCGATGAAGCTGGCCCAGCGAATCGCAAAAAGTGAGGCGGCCGAAAAATCGATCGGGACGAGAATGGTCTCGACCTTCAGCCTGGACCGCGGCCGGGTTTTGGTCGCACCGGCGGAGGCGGAGGCCGAGCGCGAGCTTGAGCTTGCTTTGGCTGAGCTGAGCACTTTGCCCGCAGGGCTGCGACGTTTTGTGACGGACTTCGTTTTCATACGACAACACTCCTGTTCATCCCGCTCGAATCTGCTTCTCGCACCACCAGCACCGGCCGCGCGCTCGAGGCCATGACGGCTTGCGCGACAGAGCCGAGCAGAGTCTTAGCCAAGCCGCTCCGCCCGTGCGAGCCAAGACAAATCACATCGGCATTAAGGCGCTCCGCCGCCTGCCGGATGGCCACCGCCGGTTCGCCGCTCTCCACGATCTCCGGTTCGATCCGGAAACGATTGTGCGCTTCCGGCGGAACGAGCGAGCGCAGCTGCATGCGCAG
>JALYQE010000287.1 GCA_030855965.1 Verrucomicrobiota bacterium
ATTTCTCGAGTTGGGCGGCGACGGCCATCTTGAAGTGGCGGTCGCGCACAATATCGCGATCGCGCGCCAGATTCGCCTGGCGCGGCCCGACATCCTGCTCGCGCCGGTCGGCTCGCTCGATCAGCACCCGGACCACGCGGTCGTTAGTCGGTTATGTCGCAATGCCGCACGCCTCGCGCGCTACGGCGGGATGGAGGAGCTGCGCGACCTGCCGCCGCACGCCATCAAGCATCATCTCGAATATGCAATCACCGCCGACGCCGATACGCGCGGCGATCAGCCGATCATCCGGGTCGACATCAGCGAACATTTCACGCGCTGGATCGAGTTGATGGAGTGCCATCAAACGCAGCTCCGCACCCGGCGTTACATCGAATTGCAGACGGCGCGGGCGCGGCTTCTCGGGGTCGAGGCCGGGGTCGAACACGCCCAGGCGCTTTACGCGACCTCCGATTTTCTGGTGAAAGATCTGGCCGAGTTGCCGGCCTCGGTTCGTCTTTTCTAAAGAATGCATACCCGGTTTACCTGGCGGCGGTGCACGAAACTCTGGGGAGCACGGGGTGCCACCCCGTTGTGCTCGGGAGTCTCCCGAGCACTGGCGCAACGCCTGCGGGATCGCGTTCTTTCGTTGTTCATTCCCGTGGATTGCAGGCGTGCCGCCGGGAGACTCCCGGCAGCGGACGGGCTGACAGCCCGTGCTCCCCGGAATTTTAGCGGCGCTTAGGATGAAAATCGGGATCACCTGTTATCCGCTGATCGGCGGGAGCGGCATCCTCGCGACCGCGCTTGGCTCGGAGCTGGCGCTGCGCGGACACGAGGTGCATTTCTTCAGTTCGGCGCTTCCCGTTAGGCTCGATCTCGCGCAGCCGCGGATTTTTTTTCACCAGGTGATCGTGAACGAATACAGCCTCTTCACTTACCCCGATTACACCCTGCCGCTGGCGGTGAAGATGGCGCAGATCGCGCGCGAGACGGAACTCGACATCTTCCACGTGCACTACGCGGTGCCGCACGCGACCGCCGCCTATCTCGCGGTGCAGATGCTCGGGACGACGATGGCGCGCGCGCCGAAAATCATCACCACGCTGCACGGTACGGACACGACTTTGCTCGGGCAGGACCCGAGCTATCGGCCCGCGATCGAGCATGCCCTCTCGCATTCCGACGCGATCACGACCGTCTCGGAAAGTCTGCGCCAGGAAACGGTCGCCACTTTTCAGCTCCAGCGACCGGTCGAAGTGATCCGGAATTTCTTTGTGCCCTCGGCGCAATTGCGTTCGCGCGAGGAGATCCGGAGCGAACTGGGCCTAACGAATGACGAATTCCTCATCGTCCACATCTCCAATGTCCGCCCGCTCAAGCGGGTCGACCTGCTGCTGCAGAGTTTTGCCGCGGCGCAGAGTTCGCGGCCGCTCCGTCTCCTTATCCTCGCCGGAAGTTCCTTTGCGCCCTACGACTCATTCCTCGATCAACTCGACCTGCGCGCGAGGGTGACGGTGAAGGAGCAGGTGCGCGACGTGGAAGAGTATCTGAACGCGGCCGACGCCGGTCTTTACTCCTCGGAAAGCGAGAGCTTTGGTTTGAGCATTCTGGAAACGCTCTTTCACGCCAAGCCGGTGGTCGCCTTCCGGGTCGGGGGTATACCCGAGGTGATGATCGACGGTGTAAACGGATTTCTTCATCCTTTCGGCGAGACCGACGCCGTCGCGCGCTCGCTCGAACGATTGGCGAACTCGCCGGAACTTGCGCGCGAGATGGGCGAACGCGGGCGCGATCGCGCGGAGGAGTTCTTTAGCGCCGATCGGGTGGTGCCGGAGTATGAGGCGCTGTATCGGCGGGTGGTTTTGGAGACGAAGCCGGTGGATTCGGATTAGGCAGCGGCGTCGCGCTGCCGTTGCCTTCCAGGATATAAGTGACGCCGCCGACAGTCGCGGCACGCAAATGCTGGCGCCAGATGCGGTCGCCGATCTTGCGCTGGGCGATGAAGTTCTTCTCGGTCGCGGCCGGGGGCTGGGGCTGATCGGCCATGGCTTCGCGCAGGACCCGCCCCTGCATCGGGTGCGGAGCTTTCATCCCGAGGAGCCAGAGGATGGTGGGCGCGAGGTCGATGTTGCCGCTGGGGGTTTCGCTCTCCCAGCCGCGGCGAAAATCGGGCCCGCTCGCGATCAAAATGTTGTGCATGTCGTGCCGACTCATGGTGCTGTGGCTGCCGTGGCCGACGCTGCGCCCGACGTCGGACGTCATCTGGCCCGCGATTCCGAATTCGTTAGGGCGATCGCTCCAGCGACAGGCCACGATCACATCGGGCCCGCCCGGCGCATCCAGGTGCGCCTGGGCGAAGGTGAAAGTGCCTTCATGCTTTTCCCGGGTCAGGATGACGCCGGCAAAGTCTGCCCGCTGCAGGGCATCGAGCAGTTTGGCCGTCACCGCCGGGTCGCTCTCGACGACATAAAACATGACGCTGCCGCCGAGCGACACGACCAGGATTTGTCCGCGCCTCGGGTTTCCGTCGAAAGCCCGAACCGCCTCCAGGCCGGCCGCGCGCAGCTGTGCCGCGACGTCGACCGCGGGATCGACGGTGGAAAAGCCGTGATCGGAAACGACGAAGATGTCGGTCTTCGTCAGGGCATCTTTCGCTTTCAACGCGGCCAGGAGTTTTGCGAGATTTCGATCGCTGCGCTTGATCGCCTCCATCGCGGCGGGCGCGCCGAGCGCGGTCTCGTGCGTGGTCAGGTCCGGCTCGCTCAGCCAGAGGAGGGAGAATTTCGGAATTTCCTCGCGCCAGAGGACGTTTGTGAGGGCGCTGGTCGTCCAGTCGTCCTCGCTGTCGTTAGGCGAAGTCTTCCGCCGCGGGAACGGACCGAGTGCGCTTGTGATCCGCTCCGCAGCCACGGCCGGCAATACTTTACCGCGGTAGATGACGGTCGATTTTTTCGCCGCCTCGCTCGTGCGGGTGCGGGCGCGGTCGAAGAACTGCGCCACCGGTTTGGAGCCCGCGACCGCGGTCCAATGTCCCGCCGCCTGGAGGATTTCGGCGATCGTCGGGACTTTCAGGAGTTGCGCGGCCACCCGCGGATCGGAGCCGTCGAGCGCGGGAAAATCGGAAGTGTCGAACGCCTTGTGCGGATCGATCGCGGGCCGGAATTCCTGGTTGGCGATGATGCCGTTTTTTCCGGGCGAGACGCCGGTCGCGAGGACCGCGCCGTTGACGTTGGTCGAGCTTGGGTAGGCCGCGTGGTTGCGCTTGAAGACGACGCCGGAACGCCCGAGCGCAAAAAGGGTGGGGGCGTTTTTTTCCGTTACCTGGTCGGGCCGCATGCCGTCCCAGACCACGACCACGACGTGCTCGGCTTGGCCGCGGTCGTCCGCTCCGCAGGCAACGGAGGCTAAATTGAGAAAGAGCGCGGCGGCGACGAGAAGACGGCTGGGCATCGGTTGCGAAATTGGCACGCTCCCGGCACAAATTCGAGAGCGCAGTCGTGACGATCCTGTGTCAGGCTCCGAGCCCGATGAGTGAGGCGAGCAGCAATCCGGCGCGATTTCGTTTTCCCGCGACGCGGCGGTTGAAGCTGAGCCGCGAATTCAAACGAGTGCGCGAAGAGGGACGCACCGTCCGCGGCGGGTTGCTCATGTTTGGCGTGCTCACGGTGGACAGGACAGAGAAATTCCGGGTCGGGTTGGTCACTTCCCGGCGCCTGGGCGGGGCGACGGTGCGCAACCGGGTGCGCCGGCGGCTGCGGGAAATCGTGCGCCGGAATCAGCACGCGTTGCGCAGTGGGCTTTGGCTGGTGGTGATCGCGCGGCCGGCGGCGGCGCAGGCTGATTCCGTGGCCCTGGAAAGGGAGTGGCTGCGACTGGCAAAACGGGCGGAGATTTTGCCGGCCGGGTAGCCGGGCGAGATGAATATTTGCGCCTCGCAGGGCGCGCTTCTATCCTACGCCCCTGACGATGGTTTTGCTCGTTCGTTTCCTCATTCGCGCCTACCAATGGACGCTCTCGCCGCTGCTTTCTCTGCTCGGCGGGCCGTCCACTGGCTGCCGTTTTCATCCCACCTGCTCCGAGTATTTCCTCGAGGCCGTGGAACGCCACGGGGCGTTGCGCGGGAGCTGGCTCGGGGTGAAACGCCTCGCGCGCTGCCAGCCCTGGGGCGGGCAGGGAGAGGATCCGGTTCCGCCCCATTCCGCGCAGCAGGCACACGCCCTGGCCTGTGAATAATTTCGCCGCATCAGTTTATGGACAGACAAGCCTGGATCGCCATCACCCTTTGTATTGCCGGGCTGATCGCGTGGCAGGTTTACATGGTAAAACACCCGGCCGTGCCGCCCGCGAGGGCGCTCCCTTCACCGAGCCCGGCCGCGACCGTCGCGCCGGTCGCCGGGGCCGCATCGCCTGAGGCCACCGCGGGCGCTCTGCCTAACGAGGCCACGCTCGCGCCGACGCCCACCCCGACTCCGTTTGTCGAGAGCACAGCGACGCTGCGCAACGCCGATCTCGAGCTGCTCCTGACCAATCGCGGCGGCGGCATCGCGGAGGCGATCCTGCCCAAGCACAAGGGCGAGGACGGCAAGCCGGTGAAACTGAGCGCGCAGCGACGCCTGCCGATCGGGGCGATGGTGGAGAAGCCGGCAACGCCGCAGCTGGAGGAATTCACCGTCGTGCCGGGTGAGGGGAGCGTGCAATTCGAGCGCGTCCTGCCGAACAACGTCACGCTGCGCAAGAAGTTCAGCCTCCCCGCTCCGCCTAACGGAAAGGACAACTATGTCGCGCAGATGGACGTCGATTTCCAAAACCGCGGCACGGCGCCCTACACCAACCCCGGGTATTTCATCACCCTCGGCGCGGCGGTGCCGATTCATCACAACGATCTCCCGCACTACACCCGGGTGACTTGGTGCATCGACGGGAAGACGAAATCGACCGATGTGAGCTGGTTTGCGGAGCAAAATTATCCGCTCATCGGGGTCCAGAAACGCGGCGCGGAGCAGTTTTTCGAGGAGAAGATCAGCAACGCCGAGTGGCTCGGGGTGAGTAATCAATTCTTTGCCACGCTCCTGACCCCGCTCGGGGCCAAGGCCACCGGAGTCTGGGCGCAGCGCTTCGATTCGGATAAGAAACCAGACGGCGAAATCGAATACGGCATCGAGGGTGCGATGGGCATGCCGGGTTTCAGCGTCGAGCCGGGCAAAACCACGAGCCTGCAATTCCAGCTCTACGCCGGCCCGAAGCTCTACAATCGCCTCGCCCAACTGACCCACGACGAAGCCGAGATCATGGATTTCGGCCTCTGGAAACTGGTCAGCCAGACGCTGCTCAACCTGATGAATCTGATTCATCGCTTTGTTGGCAATTACGCGGTCGCGATCCTCATCCTGACCGCGATCGTTAAGGGCATCCTCTGGCCCCTGCAGACAAAGGCGAACAAGTCAATGCGCCGCATGGCCGCGCTCTCGCCCAAGATGCAGGAGCTGCGCGAGAAATTTAAGGACGACCCGACGAAGATGAACGCCGAGGTCATGCGCCTCTACAAGGACTATGGGATCAACCCGGTCAGCGGCTGCCTTCCGATGCTGATCCAGATTCCGATCTTTTTCGGTCTCTTCACCATGCTGCAGCAGGCGGTCGAGCTGCGGAACGCGAGCTTCCTTTGGGTGCGTGATCTTTCCCAGCCGGACACGATCGCCTACCTCCCGGGGATCGGTTGGCCGATCAACATCCTCC
>JALYQE010000303.1 GCA_030855965.1 Verrucomicrobiota bacterium
CCCTCGTCGCGAGGACAAATCGCCTCCGCGCCTCCGACACCGAAAGTTCTTTCCAAGGCATAGTTGCCCCAGAAAGTGTCACCTATGTGATTAGACAGAACTGTCACCCATGTCATTAGATCATGCCAGGCGCGTGCGCTCCCCGGAGTTCTCGCTTCGCTGCGCCTGGAAACGTGGTTACACTTGCCGTTTGTCGATCGCGGCAATCAAGAACGTGATTTCTCCCTTGGCCGGACGCGCTTCGTAATGCGCAAGCAGGTCCGCGCCCGTCCCGCGCCGAAATTCCTCAAACTTCTTCGTCAACTCGCGCGCGACGCAGAGCAAGCGGTTGGGCATAATTGCGGCGCAGGCGGCGAGAGTCTTGTTGAGCCGGTAGGGCGACTCGAAAAAGATGGTGGTTTCCGGTCGTTCGGCAGCGGCTGTCAATTCGCGTTCGCGCTGCCCGCTTTTCACGGGCAGGAAGCCGCGATAAGAAAAATTTGCCATTCCAAACCCGGAACCGACAAGGGCGGTCGTGATCGCGGAGACGCCGGGTACGACCGTGAAAGGCAAATCCCTTTCGATGCATTTACGAATCAGTCGCGCGCCCGGATCGGAAAGTCCGGGCATACCGGCGTCGGTGATCAACGCGACCGTCTCCCCGGCCGCGAGTCGCTCGATCAACTCCGCGGTCCGCATCGCCTCGTTGTGCTGGTGATAACTGACGATCGGTTTCCGGATCTCGAAGTGGCGGAGCAAATTTCCGGAATGCCGGGTGTCTTCGGCCGCGACGAGATCGACGCGACGCAGAATCTCCAGCGCGCGCTGCGTGATGTCGTCGAGGTTGCCAATCGGGGTGCCGACGACGTAAAGCATGGCGGATTATCGCGTGCGCGAGGTGGGAAGCAACGTAGCGCAAGCTGCCAGCTTGGGATCTGTGGAGCGTCTTTTTCACGTTTGGCTTGGAGGGAATGGGCGCCGCCCCAAAAAAAAGAACCAGTCAGCAGAGGCTGACTGGTTCTTCAATTCAACGTGAGGCTGCCAGGAGGTCGGATCGGACGACCTCCTGGCGACGATAGCCAACTCTTATTGGCCGCTTCCGGGGACTCGGACCTCTACTTCGTTCGAGCAGTCGCCCGTGTCTGTCTCGCAGACTTGATAGACGTGGACTTCCCGGCCGCCGGCGCCGAGGCGGTCCTGAGCGCGACCGTCGTCCTCCACCGTCCGGATTACCACACCGTCACGAATGATGTCTATGCTACCGCCATCGGCCGGGGTCCAGCTAAGATTCACGCGGCGTGGGTTGGCGCGGTTAAACGCGGTGAGCGTAATTTCACCGCCACCGCCGCCACTGACGGTGCCGTTGACACCCATCGAGAAGTCGGCGGGTTGGTCGACATCCGCCGTGCTGGCGAAGAAGGCCCCGAAGAAGTTGCTGTCGAAGAACGCATTTTGGTTGTTGCCGCAGGGCGTCCCGACGCAGTTCAGGCCATTGGTCTGTGAGACAAACGAACGACCCGTGAGGTTTCCGGTGGGGGTGACGTTGAGGTGGTAGGATCCTGCATCCAACTGAACGCTCAGGCCTTCAACCGCGACCATGAATTCGGTGAAGCCGAATCCGCTCCGACCAGTCGGAGTTACGGTCGGGGTCATGGTCATGCCGCTGGCGATGAGAGTGCCCGGGTTACCGGCTGAAACACCCTGACGGATTTCATAGGTGGCACCGATGATGGTGGTGTCCGCAAGGTTATTTGAGAAGACTGAGGTCACATCCCATCCCTCTGCATCCGGCACGTTGAAGTCATCATAGGTGCTGGCGTACTGGCCGGCACCGAGGCTGGTGTCGCGCTCGTTGGCGAGGCCGTTGACGTCGTTGAAGTCGCCGTTGTACCAAAGAGCATCGCCAGCTGGTGGCGTCGGAGTCGGCGTCGAGGTCGGCGTCGGAGTCGGCGTCGGGGTTGGCGTCGGATCCCCATTCGAATCGGCCCGAATGAGCCAGTTACCGACCAAGCCGAAGCTCTCGATCGGAGCGACCGGGAGCTCGTTGTTATTCAGGTTGTTAATGTCACCAGTGGCGCCGCCCGCAACGTAGCTGACGTTCGAGAAGGTGGGCGGGGTCTGGTCAAACGATGCCGGAAATTGCCCGCCACTATGCGTGATGAGGAAGCCGACAAAGAAGTTCGTCGTCGTGATCAACGTGTCCGGAATATCCGTTTCGATGAAGGTATCTGTCCCCGCCGCGGCGACTACGCCACCAGCAGTGTTGAGCAGAACCGCATCAGTCGGATTTCCGTCTCCGTTTGGATCGCTCCAGATTGCTACCGTGTAAGGCAGCCCATTTAAACTCGGGTCAGGATTCACAGACGTTCCCCAAGCGATGGAGACAGTCGTGATCGTCTCGTTACCCGGTATCACGGCAAATTTGTTCAGCGAAATGATGTCGCCGCCAATGGTCAAACCGATGGCGTCTTCCGCGGTCCCGTCGTCGACCATGTAATCAGCTGTTGGAAAGAGCATGCGATGCCATGATGCATTGCCCGCCTGGCGCGCTGAAGTGGATGGCTTGCCATTCGGGCCGTGGGTTTGTTTCGCTGACGATATGGTCGGGCGACCCGCCTGCGCGCTGAGCGCAAGCGAAGCCAGCAAGACCATGGTCGTCAGAACGACTTTTTGCAGAGTTGGATATTTCATAGAGCGCCAGTAGGCAGGAATTCTCTTAAGAGTGTCAAGCTTTTTTTAGTGTTTCGGTTCTTTACTAGTTTTTCCAGCAACTCGGATAGAAATAGGGTTGAAAAGGCGCCCCTCGGCTTTCTGGCCTTCGCCAAAACAAGAGTGGGAATTTTTTCAGTGCGCGGTCGGAGCAATCGCGCTAGAACAAGCGGCATGGCCCGCAAAAAGTCCCAGGTCGCAGTGCCGGCAGCGACGCGCACATCCAAACTGCTGATCGCGAATGGAGGGGGGCGTGCGCCTAACGAACGAAATTTAAATTTCGGCGAACGCTGGCCTTATGCTCCCGCTCCGGAGCAGAGCGATTACGTCAAGATCAAGCCCCGCTATCAGCTCTTCATCGATGGGAAATTTCGCGCCCCGCACTCCGGCGTTCATTTCGATTCGATCAACCCGGCGACCGAAGCAAAATTGGCCGAGATCGCCGAGGCCGATTCGCACGACGTCGATCTCGCAGTGCGGGCCGCGCGGCGCGCACATCGCAAAGTCTGGAGCCGGATGCCGGGGCGCGAGCGGGGCAAGTACCTTTATCGCATCGCGCGCCTCATCCAGGAGAAGACGCGGGAACTCGCCATCCTCGAGTCGATGGATGGAGGGAAGACGATCAAGGAAAGTCGCGACATCGATCTGCCGCTGGTCGCGGCCCATTTCTTCTACTACGCGGGCTGGGCCGACAAACTTCAGTATGCGTTTCCCGGGCGGGTCCCGCAGTCGTTAGGCGTGGCCGGGCAAATCATCCCCTGGAATTTCCCGCTTCTGATGGCGGCCTGGAAGCTCGCGCCCGCCCTGGCCGCAGGGAACACCTGCGTGCTCAAGCCGGCCGAGACGACCAGCATCACCGCGCTGCATCTGGCGGAGATTTTTCAGCAGGCGGAGTTGCCCGATGGCGTGGTCAACATCGTCACCGGCGCCGGGAAAACCGGCAAGGCGCTGGTCGAGCACGACGACGTGAACAAGATCGCCTTCACCGGCTCCACCGCGGTCGGCAAGATGCTGACCCGCGCGGTCGCCGGGACGAAAAAGAAACTCACTCTCGAGCTTGGCGGCAAGGCCGCGAACATCATCTTCGAGGACGCGTCGATCGACCAGGCGGTCGAGGGGATCATCTCCGGCATCTTCTTTAACCAGGGCCACGTCTGCTGCGCCGGCTCGCGTCTGCTCGTGCAGGAAGGCGTTTTTCCGGCGGTCATTCGCAAGTTGCGCGACCGGATTTCCTCGCTGCGCGTCGGCAACCCGCTCGACAAAAACACCGACATCGGGGCGATCAATTCCCGCATGCAGCTCGACAAGATTTGCGAGTTGGTCGACAGCGGCCTGCAGCAGGGCGCGGAGCTGGTGCAGCCGCGGCTGCGCCTGCCGGACAAGGGTTTTTGGTATCCGCCGAGTTTTTTTACCGGGGTGACCGCCTCGCATCGCATCGCGCAGGAAGAGATCTTTGGGCCGGTACTCAGCGTCATGACTTTTCGCACGCCGGAAGAGGCGATCGAACGCGCCAATAACACGCCTTACGGATTGAGCGCGGGCGTTTGGACCGACAAGGGCAGCAAGATTTTCAAAATCGTGAGCAAGCTGCGGGCGGGCGTGGTCTGGGCCAACACCTACAATAAGTTTGATCCCACGAGCCCGTTTGGCGGTTATCGCGAGAGCGGTTTCGGTCGCGAAGGCGGGCTCCACGGCCTCGCGCCTTATCTCAGTTTGGCCTGATCGTCGGCTGCGCCCGGCCGGGACGGTTGTCCGGCGACGGTATCGAGATAGAGGACGACGAAGATAGCGGCCAGCCACGGGCGCAGCACCGCATGAATCAAGGAGCTCATCACCGTCGTCACGCCGGATAACAGGTCGAAGGAATTATTCGTCGCCATCGTCTGCATCATGGCCGCGGCCTGTTCCAAGCTCGTCACCCCGCGCATTCGAAAGAGCACCACCGGCATTTCGATCGCGACGTTCAAGAGGATGAGCGCGAGCAGCCAGAGCGAAGCGATCATCGCGCCGCGGTAGAGGGGCCTTTGCGCGCGGGGCCGTTCCGTTCCGCTCCGCGCCAGGTCTTTGCTTTCCTGCAGGGCTTCGATCGCCGTCGGCCGAGCGCCGAGCGCGCCGGTCTGTTGCCAGAAGAGGAAATTGATGAAAAGCCGCGCCACCATGTAGGCGGTGAAAAGGAGCAGGGCGAGGGTGAGCAGGAGCGAGGTGATCGAGGCGGCCCCGGCGGCGAGCGAGAATGCGACCAGGAGCGGGAGCGCCGTCCAGAGAAAATAACTCCCGTAAACCACCAGCGCGAGCATCAGCATTCGCGTCCAGAGCGGTTTGGCGCGGGCGAGGAGATCGTGCACTGTCGGGTCGCGCCCGGCGTAAAGATCCGCCGCCAAGAGCTGCGTCGCGGCGAGCGAAAACGGCCAGGCGATGACAAGCAGCACCAGCATGGCAAACACCACCGCCGCCGCTGCAATCACCGGGCCGAGCGAGCCCTGGTCTTTCGGCATTTCGAGGAACGGCGCGGCCAGCTGGAGGAAAATGGACGGGATCGAAACAAAGAGCGCGAGGACAAAGAAGCGTTTGAATCCGGCGTGATAAACGTGCCAGCCCTTGGCTAAGATCTCGGCGAGACTCAGTCCCGCCCGTGGCAACGGCGGGGGCACGGGCGCCAAATCCTCCTCCGGTTCGTCGGAAAATATCTCAGGCAGCTCGCCCGCCGGGATCCAGCGGTCGCTCCCCGGCTCGCGGATTTCGTTTTCGCGGATCAGCCGGCCTTCCCGCTTCCAGTCCCGCAATTCCTCGAGATCGACCGGGCCGTATTCCTTGCCTTCCACCCGCACGATCCAAGCGTCGCATTGATTATTTTCAGAAGGGTTCACAGGCAGTTCAATTTGAGCGCGCGGTTGCACGTTCCGCTTCCCCTCCGGACAATCCAGTAATTCCTCTGCCCATTTTATGAGACTCCTTTTAGTCGACGGACATTACTACGTTTACCGCTCCTACTTCGCGATCCTCCACCTCTCCAATTCCCGCGGCGTACCGACCAACGCCATTTTCGGGTTCACCAAGTCGCTCCGGTTGATGCTGAAACACCTCCAGCCCGACCTCGCCGCGGTCATTTGGGATATGGGCCTGCCGCAACGCCGCACCGAACTGCAGCCGGAATACAAGGTAACGCGCAAGGAGATGCCGGCCCCGATGGTGCCCCAGATCGACTACATCCAGAAACTGATGCCGGCCCTTGGCTTTCAGAGCCTTTCCCTGCCGGACACGGAAGCGGATGACCTGATGGGCTGCTACGCGATTAAGGCGGCCGAGCGCGGTATCGAAACGGTCCTCGCGACGAACGACAAGGACCTCTATCAGCTCGTGAATCCGAAGGTAAAAATCTACAGTACGGCAAAAGCGGATCTCGCCTCGCCGAAGGATGCCTTTGCTCTTCTGGGCGAGGAGGAAGTCACCGCCAAGTGGGAAGTGCCGCCGCCTATGATCGGCGACGTCCTCGCGATTGCGGGTGACGCGGTCGACAACATTCGCGGGATCGGCCTCGGCCGGAAGACCGCGGCCAAACTGCTGCGGGAATTTGGCAGCCTCGACGCGCTCCTCGGTGGCCTCGACAAGGTCAAGCTGCCCAAGACCCGGGACAAGATCGAGACCGCGCGGGAGCAGATCCTGCAAAATCGCAAAATGGTCCAGCTCGATTGCCACCTCCCGTTGCCGGTGCCGATCGACGACTTGAAGATCACACCCGATTATCCCCGCCTCATCCATGCGTTGGAGGAATGCGAATTCAAATCGCTTCTCCAGGAAGTGCGCGACGAGGCGAGCCGGTCCGGGACCCAGACCCAGGGCGAATTGCTCCTTTAAGCCCTGATTTTGCCCCTGGGAAAAATCTTTTGAACGGTGCCTAACCAACGCTGTCTATCTTCACTGGTTAAGGCGATTCGGGCGGTGGCACGCTCTCGCATTCGAAGTTTCTCCTCGCGTGCCCTGCCCGGATCTTTTTTGTACCGGCAGGGCTTGTTGCCCGGGATTCTTCCCGCATTGTGCAGGCATGCCTTTCACCGCGGAAGATATCCAGCTGATCGACCTCGCCCTGCGCGAGGATATCGGGAGCGGCGACCTCACCAGCCAGTATTTCGTGGGCGAGGAGGAGAAGGCTTCCGCCCGCGCCATTGCCAAGGAACGGGCAATCGTGGCCGGCACCGAAGTCGCGGCCGAGATTTTTCGGCGGGTCGATCCCGAGCTGCGGGTCGAGATTGTCCAAAAAGACGGCGGCACCGTGGCGGGAGGGATGGCGGTCATGGAAATCCGCGGCCGGGCCCGTTCCATCCTCACGGCCGAGCGGGTCGCGCTGAATTTTCTCCAGCGCCTGAGCGGGATCGCGACCTTGACCCGGCAATTCGTCGACGCGGCCGGGGCCAATGGCGCCAAGATTCTCGATACCCGCAAGACGACTCCGGGCTTGAGGAAGTTTGAAAAGGCCGCGGTCGTGGCCGGCGGCGGCACGAACCATCGCTTCGGGCTCTTCGACATGGTCCTGGTAAAGGACAACCATCTCCTGGCCCGCGACGGACTCGGCAAGCTCAGCGCCTCGATCGAGCGCGTGCATCAGGAACATCCCGGCCTGAAAATCGAAGTCGAAGCCGACAACCTCGACCAGGTCCGGGCCCTGCTCGAAGTCCCGGGCATCGAAGTCATCCTCCTCGACAACATGCGCGGCACTCAGATGCGCGAAGCGGTCGCGATCGGGAAAGGGAAAGTGAAGTTTGAAGCGAGCGGCGGGATCAACCTGCGCAACATTCGGCAGATCGCCGCCACCGGGGTCGATTTCGTCTCCATCGGGGCTCTCACGCATTCCGCGCCCGCGATCGATTTTTCCCTCGAGCTGACCCATGTCGCTGCCTGACCGGCTGATTGCGGCCGAACTAAGCGCGTCGTTAGGGGAAAGCGTCATCGGCCGGCGCATCATCGTGCTGGAGTCGACCCGGTCGACCAATGAATTTCTCCTGCAAATGCTCACGCCCGAGCTGCCGGAAGGCTGTGTTGTCTTCGCCGAGCACCAGACGGCGGGGCGCGGCCAGCGCGGTCATCGCTGGGAATCGGCGCCGCACCGCGGGCTTTGGTTTTCGATCTTGCTTCGGCCGCAAATTCCAATCGTCGAATCCGCGCGCCTAACGACTTGGGTGGCGGAGGCGGTCGTGGCCACGATTCGGCAGGAGACCGGGCTGGCGCCGGTCATCAAGTTGCCTAACGACGTTTATGTCGACGGTCGCAAAGTGGCCGGGGTGCTGGTCGAAACAAAAGTCGGGCAAGGCTCGAAGTGGGACGCAGTCGCCGGAATTGGCGTAAACATGAACCAGGCGGTGGAGGAATTTCCCGAAGAACTGCGGGAGCGCGCGGCTTCTCTCGCCATGGCTCTCGGACGCCCAATCGATCGCCCGGCGTTTGCCGTTGCCTTGCTGCGGGAGCTGGAGCGCACGCGAGTTCAGGCGTCTGCTCCCACCTCCGCCAGCCAGCGGCGGTAAATCTGCGGCGATATTTCCGACGGTTTGATCTCGCTCCGCCCGCCCCAGAAAACGTTGGTGTAGGAAACCGGAATTCCGCATTCCAAGAGATGCCGATCGATCGCCGCCTTGTGCTCCAACAGACGCGCTTTGTCCGTTCCATGCGCCACCGCCATAATGTTGACGTCGCGAAATTCCGGCCCGGCTTCACGCCAATAGCAATGGGTCAAAATCTCGTGCCGCCCCGCTTCCCCACCGGCTTCCACCTCGCGGCCCGGCGGCACCGCCCAGTGAAAGAGGGCGTTGAAGCGGGTCACGCGCACTCCGCCGGCCGACGGTTTGACGTGCTCCAGAAACGTCGAAAAGCGGCCGATGATCTTTCGCTTCGTCAGGTCCTCCGCGATCGCGGAAAATTCCCCTAACGACACTCCCGCCTCCTCCGCCCGCGCGATCCAGGGCGACTCGTGGATTTCCTCCGGCGTAAACTCCCGCTTCAGGGCCGTCAGCGCCGTCCACTCTTTTTCAGTCAAACTCGCGGGCTGGACGACGATCATCGTCGCCGGCTTTTCCGCTTTCGCGCCCGGCTCCACGTTCTTCCGCCGCACGTGGCCGACTCCGAGGGTGAAGATTCCTTTCGCCGGCATGAGACGGAAATGATCCGCCCCGACCAGGCGGGTCAGAATCTCGCCATGGCGCTGAAGAGAAAAACCGTGCGGCACTTTCAATGTCGTCCAAAGCTTGTATTCCGAACCCGGCGTGACCGCGTCGGTGGAACGGAGCACGACATGCCCGGAAAACGGATCGCGCTGCGACATGTAATCGAAGGCGGCATCGATTTTCTCCGGCGGCACTTTCCAGGCGACGAGCGCGCCATCAGCCAGGTTGGTCGCGAGCAAAGTCTGCCGCACCCGCCGCACCGTCCCGGCGCGGAGCATGGCGGTAATCCGCTCGAGCACGGTCGCAACCGGCAGCCCGGCGCGCTCCGCGATTTCGGCGAACGGCTCGCGCACGAACCCGGCGATCTTGTCCTCCGAGATGGCGAGGATGCGGGCGTTGACCGGGTCGTTATGCTCAACCGGCAAGGTGTCGTTAGGCGAAGTCATCAGGCGGCGGCACAGGAAAAAACGGCGAGAAAATGGCAGGCGGTGCCGAGGAGAACAAACAGATGCCAGACGAAATGGGTGTAGCGACGGCGGTTGCTGACGAAGAAGAAAACTCCGCCGGTGTAGGCGAGACCGCCGGCCACCAGCCAGGCCAGACTGGAGAGCGGCACCAGTTGGAGGAGCGGTCGGAACGCGAGCACAATCAACCAGCCCATCCCGAGATAGAGAGCCAGCGAAAGCTTTTTCCGTTGCTGGGTGCCATGGACGCTTTTTAAAATCACGCCAAAAATCGCCAGGCCCCAGACCAGGCCGAGAATGGTCCAGCCCCAGGGCCCGCGCAGCGGCCCGAGGGTGAAGGGCGTGTAGGTCCCGGCGATGAGGAGGAAAATGGCCGAATGATCGATCACCTGGAAGACCGACTTCATCGCGCCGCGCGGCCACGCGTGATAAAGCGTCGAGCCGAGATAGACGAGCAGCATGGCCGCGGTGAAAACCGCCGTGCCGACAAAAAAGAAACGATCGCCCCCGCGCCAGGCGGCGAACATGAGCATCGGGGCCCCGACCAGCCCGGCGAGCAGACCGAGACCATGGCTGATGCTGTTGGCCAGTTCTTCCCCGAGCGATTGATCCCACTTCGGATCGTTGCAGGGTAATGGAGTGGCGCTCATGGCATCCGCAAGCGTGCGCGGAAAGAACTGTTACGCCCGGCCCGCGATCCCGAAAGTGAAAAAAGAGATATGACCAAAGCAATTTTTTTTGATGCGGCCGGGACTCTGATTCGCCTAACGAAAAGCGTCGGCGCGCATTACGCCCTCGTGGCGGAGCGCCACGGGCTCAGGCTTGATTCCGTCGCCCTCGACCGCGGGTTCGGCCAGGTCTGGAAGGAAATGCCGATGCGCCCCGCGACTGGCGAGCCGCGCGAAGATGACGACAAAGGCTGGTGGCGCGACCTGGTCGAGCGTCTGCTCGACCGCGTCGCGCCCGCGGTCGATCCGTTCGATCGCGACACTTTTTTTGAGGCCGCCTACGGACATTTTGCCGAGGCCGGGGTCTGGGAGCTATATCCCGAAGTGACCGATGTTTTGAGCGAGCTGGCCCCGCGGTACGAGCTCGCGATCGTTTCCAATTTCGATGGCCGGCTGCGCATGATCATCGAGCACCTCACGATCTCGAAATATTTCCGGCACGTTTTTCTCTCCAGCGAACTGGGCGCGGACAAGCCGGACCCGCAGATTTACCGCCGGGCGTTGGAGTTGAGCGGCTTCGCGCCTAACGAAGTGCTGCACGCGGGCGACGACCCGGAGCGCGATTGGGCGGCCGCGCGTGCCGCCGGCCTGGAAGTATTTGAGCTTAAGCGACCGGAGAACTCGTTACGCGACCTGCCTCTCGCGGTTGCGCGAAGAGGCGAATCATCGTAAAAGCTGCTCCCGCCGGGTTGGTAGCTCAATGGTAGAGCAGCGCCCTTTTAAGGCGTTGGTTGAGGGTTCGAGTCCCTCCCAACCCACACTTTTCTTTTGCGCGACGGAGCTGCGGCGAGACCGATTCTTTTTTTTCGTGCAGCTTTCGGACGAAGCGATATCCTGCCCGTCAACGGTTGCCCAGTAGTTCCCGCTTTCACTCTCTTCTATATGGAAAAACATTTTCTCTTTGCGTTCATCGCACTCTGTTTTGTGGGCGCCGCTGCAGCGGACACTTTCACCGTTACGAATACAAACGACAGCGGCCCGGGCTCGCTTCGGATGGCGATCACGGATGCCAACTCGCATCCGAACATCGACCTCGATGTCCCTGACATTATCGCTTTCGCCATCCCGGGTGCGAGCGTCCACACGATCACGCTGGGTTCGGTTTTGCCATCGATTACCGACCCGGTCGTGATCGATGGCTACACCCAGTCTGGCGCGAGCGAGAATACCCTGGCTGTCGGGGACAATGCCGTCCTGAAGATCGAGTTAAACGGCGCTGATGTCACCGGGACGGCAATCGGCCTCGATCTCGCCGGCGGGAGAAGCACCGTGCGCGGCCTGGTCATCAACCGCTTCGGCACCGCGCCGGGTTCGTTTTCCGGGAGCGGTGGCATCCGGATGGCGTCCGATGACAACATCGTGGCAGGAAACTTCTTTGGCAGTAACGCAGCTGGCGACGCCGCCCTGGCCAATATCGGCTTCAGCGTGACGGTTGATTCCGGTTTCAGCAACGTCGTCGGGGGCAATACGCCGGCGGACCGCAATATTTTCGCGAGTAATGCGACCGACAGCAGCACGAGTGGCGGCGTCGGCATCCAGGTTCGGACCGCCCAGGGCGGTACCTTTATCCGGGGCAATTACATCGGAACCAACGCTGCCGGTGACGCCGCGCTGGGCCATTTTCGCGGGATTGATGTCGTCGGCTTCGCCGCGGCCGATCTCACGATCGGTGGCCTAACGAGCACGCCCGGCCGGAACGTCGGCAATGTCATTTCCGGCAACAGCAGCAACGGCGGCATCAGCAATGACGGCATCTACATTGCCAATCGCCCCGGCGACCTAACGATCCAGGGCAATCTCATCGGCCTCAACGCCAGCGGCAGCGCCGCCCTGCCTAACGGCGTCAGTGGAATTAACTTCCAGGACGCCGTTCCCGGTTCGAGCACGCTGCTCATCGGCGGGACTTCATCCAACGCGCGCAACGTCATTTTCAACAACCGCATCGCCGGCATCGTGAGCAACGCGCTGGGGCTAACTGTGCAGGGCAACTACATCGGCACTAACATTTCGGGCACGGTGCGGCTGGAGAGCGGCGGGGGCGTTGGCATCACGCTGGGAGGTTCGGCCACGATCGGCGGCACGGCGAGCGGCGCCGGTAACGTCATTTCCTGTTCCGGGCTCGGAGTGCGCATCTTCGGTGGCGAGGTCACCGTCCAGGGAAACTTTTTCGGCACCGCCGCAGACGGAGAAACAGCGCTCGGCAATCAGGCTGCGCTCAGCATCGAGAATGACGCCGTCGCCACCATCGGCGGGACTGCGCCGGGAGCGGGCAATGTCATTGCCTACAGCACCCTCGCCGGGATCACCGTGAAGAACACCGCCCACGCCGCTATCCGGCGCAATGCCATTTTCAGTAACGGCAATGATCCGACCACAATCGGACATCTCGGGATCGATTTGAATGGCGACGCGGTCACGCCTAACGACCCCGGCGACGCCGACAGCGGCCCGAACAACCTGCAAAATTTTCCGGTCATCGAATCAGCTGCGGCCAGCGCGGGAATGGTCCAGATCACCGGCACCTTGAACAGTCTCGCCAGCACTACTTACGCTCTCGAATTCTTCAGCAACGAACACGTCAACCCGTTAGGCTACGGGGAAGGGAAAAACTTTCTCGGCACTGGCAACGTGACTACGAATGCGAGCGGCGTCGCAAGTTTCGACGTGAGTTTTCCGGTCGGCGCGGGCGCGCCGCACGTGACCGCGACCGCGACCGATCCGGATGGCAACACCTCCGAGTTTTCTGCCGCTCTCGGG
>JALYQE010000319.1 GCA_030855965.1 Verrucomicrobiota bacterium
GTGCCGGGTGATCCCGCAGCAGCATCTCCGGCCACGGCCACTGATCCATTGGCTGCGCCGACCACGGCGCCGGTGACGACCGCGCCCGCCGCCGCGACGACGCCCGCTGCGCCCGCGGCTGCGCCAGCCGCCTCGCCGGAAGCGGTCGTGGAAAAGACCGGGCATAACAGCGACAACTTCTTCATCCGCAATTTCTACCAGGGCGGCCCGATCATGTGGCCGATCCTCATTATCTCGATCGTCGCTTTGACGGTCGTGATCGAGCGTTGCTTCTGGTGGGGCGCGCGCTGGATGCGCCGCGATCCGAAACGCGTGGAAAAAGTTTTCACCGCGATCGAGACCGGCGATGTGGACGAAGCCTCAAAGCTGGCCCGCGGTTCGCGTGACCCGGTTCTGCGCATGCTCTGGAATGGGTTGAATCACCAGCACGCTTCCCTGCAGGGCGCGTTGCAGGTCGCCGCCGGAATTGAAATCAAACGGGCCGGCCGTTTCCTCATGGTGATGGACACCCTCGTGACCCTCGCCCCGTTGCTCGGTCTCTTGGGCACGATCACCGGTCTGATCAAGTCGTTCAGCTTCCTCGGCAACGAAGAGCTGGCGGTGCAGGCGGTGACGGGCGGTATTGCGGAAGCGCTTATCGCGACGGCTTGCGGTCTTGGTCTGGCGATTTTCGCGCTAATTCCGTTTAACTTTTTCACGTCCCGCGTGTCTAACCTTGAGTTCGAGCTACAGACTGCGGCAACGAACCTGGAAGTGATGTTGGAGGCGAACTCGAAAGCAAAGCGGGAAGCCGAAATGACCACGACCACACCGCGTCCTTAAGGTTCGTTCCGATCTTTAAAGGAAGACATGGAATTCACCTCGCCTATCCCGCACAAGAAAGCGCGGATCGAGATCATCCCCTTGATCGACATCATGTTCTTTCTCCTCGCGAGCTTCATGATGGTCAGCCTGAGTCAGGTGCACATGAAGGGCATGAAGGTGGATCTGCCGACCGGCATCAGCGGTGAGACTCAGAACAAGCGCGAGTACGTCAGCCTCTCCGTCGACATGGAAGGGCAGATTTATTTCGACAAGGTGCCGATGGAGCCAAACGAGATTTACGAGAACCTGTCCAAAGTCCATGCCACCAGCCCGGGCGCCAAGATCTTCATCCGCGGGGACCAGAATACGTTTCATGGCGACATCATTCGTTTGATCGAGCAGGTGCGTTCGGCTGGGTTCTACAAGATCGCGTTTGAGATCAAGAGCCCCTCCATCTCGAGCAGCATTGCCAGCCAGGGGAACCAGTAATCATGGCGCAACCGCAATATTATACGTCGTCGCCGAAATGGCAGGTTTGGGCTTCCCTCGCCGGGGCGCTCGCGATTGAATTTGCGGCCATCGGTTTCGCTAGCCTCCAGCGCGAAGAAGAAATTCCGGTCGACCCAGGTTTCGTTTCGCAACAGCCGATCGATGCCGTCATCACGGAATTGCCGCCCGAGCCGACTCCTCCGCCCGAGGATGAGCCGCCTCCGCCCCCCCCGCCACCCGATGAGCCGACCGAGTTCACGATCGAGGAGCCGACTCCGCCGCCGCGTCCGAAGGATGCGCCCACTCCCAAGCCGAGAGAGCGTGTCGCCTCTGCCCGTCCCACCGGCCCTGCGCCGACCGGTCCAGTCAGCTTTATTTCGGCAAAAGCAAACCTGACCAGTGCTCCGCGCCCGAGCTATCCTTATGAGGCCCGTCGCGCGAGGCAAACTGGCAGCGGGAAATTCCTTCTCATTTTCAACTCGGGCGGCTCGGTGACTGATGTCCAGGTCACGCAAAGCACCGGCAGCGCGATTCTCGACCAGACCTCGATGCAGACGTTTCGGCGCTGGCGTTGCCGGCCCGGCGCCTACACCAAAGTCTACGTTCCAATTACCTACACCATGGAAGGCGCCCAGCTTTAGCAAACACGCATGAAACTTCCATCGCCGATCCCACATAAGAAGGCCCGGATCGAGATCATTCCCTTGATCGATATCATGTTTTTCCTTCTCGCCAGTTTTATGATGGTGAGCCTGAGCCAAGTCCACATGAAAGGTATCCGGGTCAATCTTCCCTCTTCCAAGGCGGTGGCGCAGCCGACCCCGCCTCAGTTGAAGGATTTCGTTAGCCTGCGGGTCGATGCCGACGGCCTCGCGCACTTCGACCAGGAAGTGGTGACCGACGGCGACGTGATGCCGCGGCTGCTTCAGATGAAGAAAGAAAATCCGAACGTGAAGATTTTCATCAGCGGCGACAAGGAATCGCTCCACGGCGACGTGATCAAACTGCTCGACCGCGTCCGCTCGGCCCGCATCGACAAAGTGGGCTACGAAATCAAGGTCAAGGCCGGAGCTGGCGGCGGTGCCGGAGCCCCCGGCGGCGCACCGCCTCCACCTCCGCCGCCACCCGCGCCCTAGCGCGGCGGCGAGCCGGCTGCTTCAAGGAAGGTCCGCAATTGCGCCGCGGCCGCGGCGCGGTGACTGATGGCGTTTTTTTCCCGGGACGTAAGTTCCGCGAAACTTTTCTCAAACCCGTCGGGTTGGAATAACGGGTCGTAGCCGAAACCGCCTTCATCGCACTCCGTGCGAAGGATCTGTCCATCGACCGAGCCTTCGAAACTCGCCAGGACATCGCCCTCCCGCGCCAGGACCAGGACGCAACGAAACCGTGCCGCGCGGGAAGAACCCTCCGCCAGGAGACCGAGCTCATCCCGCAGCCGGTGGCGATTTGCCTCGTCGGTTGCGCCCACTCCCGCATAGCGCGCCGAGAAAATACCCGGCGCCCCGCCTAACGAATCCACCTCCAAGCCCGAATCATCGGCCACGACCAGGCCCGCGACCTGTTGCGAAATGGTCACGGCCTTGAGTCGTGCGTTTTCGAAGAAGGTCGTGCCATCCTCGATCACCTCGCCGAGGTCGGGACGGCGGCGCAAATCTTCCAATGCAAAGCCGGGCCCGAGGATCTGGGCCAGTTCGCGGGTTTTGTGCGGATTGCGAGTCGCGAGAAAAAGCTCGTGCATTTTGTGGACCGCTCAAATCGCTGATGGAATCGCAGAATCCAGGTCTCACCGCGAGACGCGAGTGATGCCGCGATGATAAAGTTTGACTCGTTCGTCGCGGGCGACTCTGAGAACCTGTTCGGCTACACGTAGCGCCTCGTTTGCCTCCAGGACCGACTCGTGGCCGAGGATGTCCGCCGGTCTGCAGCGCGCAAGAATATCCCTGATCGGCTCCGCGTGAGTCACCTCGCCAAGAGTCAGATCGATTCCATTTTCGTGACAGAAACGCTCATACAAAAAAACTTCGTGATGCCTCAGGATCACGGTCATCCGCAATTCATAATATTCTCTCCTCGCGAGCTCAGTTTTTTCCGCTAAGGCCGGCTCACGCCTCCAGAGAAGTTGCGCTTCTCTCCATCCTACTGGTTTGCGCGCCGCGATCACGAAACTAGCGGCCAATGATCGGGTTGAATACTCGGAAAATTCCTGCAGCAGTTGCCCCCGAAACTGCGCATCTCCTTTCAACATCTCGAGCAGGTCGCGGAGCGGCATTCGCTTCATACGGAGGCGCGATTGCTTCGACAAAGCCCCAAGAAATCTTTCAGTCAAATCGACAAATGTCTGCACCGGCGTAGCAGAACCGGGCACATGGGAATCTTCCAGAAGGAAATCGTCGGCGAGGAACGATTCCACAGCGAGTGGCGTCATGTTAAAATAGTGCGCCGGAAAGCCGTGATACGATTGCAGGAACGCCGTATCGATCAGATAGAGGCCGCCGGGAGTGACGACGCGTTGCACTTCTTTTATCGCACGCAGCGGATTGCGTAAATGTTCGAAGACCGCGCCGGAATCCACCAGATCGAAGACATCGTCCACAAAAGGCAGCTCTTCGGCCTCGCCTACGACATCGACATTTTCACACGGCAGAACATCGAAGGAGACGACACGCGCATCGGTGCAGGGAATGTTGCCCGAACCGAGGTGCAAACATCTTCCCGGTGAATCGCGGGAGCGCTCTTCGACGACGTAACGTTTCTGGTTCTGCGATATGTGTTCGGCCGGTGGTGGGTTCAGATGATGCGGTTGTGGCGACCTGACGAGAATCGGCTTTCCGTTCACGATCGGGTATTGTTCACCCCGATCGGAGACTAATTTACCATTATCGAGATGAAGTGGTTTGTGTGTGCGCGGGCATCGCAGGATCGGCAGCAATTCCGTTATCCGATTGAGCATGGAAAGATGATTCCTTCGAGAATTCAATCGCGTTTTGGGCGCGAACGTTCGCCAAAGATTGCCGTTCCCACCCGCACCAGGGTCGCGCCTTCCTCGATCGCAATTTCGTAATCGCCGCTCATCCCCATCGAAAGCTGCGGCAGCTGGAGATCGAAATCCGTTTCCAGTTCGTCGCGCAATTCGCGCAGCGCCACGAAATAACGGCGCGCCGCTTCCGCTTCCGGCGCCAGCGGCGGGATTGTCATCAGGCCTTCGACGGTTAATCGCCCTAACGAAAGCACCGCCTCCAGATCTCGCCGGATCGCCTCCGAGGTAAACCCGTGTTTGCTCGCTTCGCCCGCCACGTTCACCTCGAGCAGGACGCGCGGCTGCATCCCATCTTCCTCCGCGATGCGTTCCATGTCCTGGGCGAGCGCGAGCGAGTCGACCCCGTGAAACATCTCGAAGAGCGGAAGGGCGTGACGGATTTTATTTTTCTGCAGGTGCCCGATGAAATGCCAGCGCAAGCGCGCTGGCAGGAGCGGGATTTTCGCCCGCGCCTCCTGCACCCGGCTTTCGCCGAAAAGCACCTGCCCGGCCTCGGCCACCACCTGAACTCTTTCGGCCGGATGCGTCTTGGAGACGGCGATGAGCTCGACTGCATCCGCCGCGCGCCCGCTCTTCTCTGCCGCGGCAGCGATCTGCTCCCTCACCCGCTCAAGATTGGCCGCAACTTCTCCCATCGTCAGGCGAGTAGCTCGATCATCTGCCGGGCCAGCTTCGGGCCGGTGCCCGCTTCTTCATGTTTGAAATAGACAAAGGCGTCCTGCCAGCTCGCCTCGTTTGCCTTAACGAATTCGGTCCAGCGCGCCACGTCCGCCGCGGTGTAGTCTTCGCGCCGGAGCCGGAGATAACCGTAATCGGCCGTCACCGTCGTCGGGGCCGGCAGCTTTTCGGTGTCGGCGAGGCAAAGGGCGACCTTGTGGGAGCGCAGGATTTCGAAAATTTCTTCATCGAGCCACGATTCGTGCCGGAACTCGAAAGCCGCGCGCATCGCCGGCAGCTCGCGCAGAAACGCGCTCAGGACATCGGCATCTTTTTTGAAATTCGGCGGAAGCTGGAAGAGCACCGGCCCCAGCCGATGGCTGAGCGCGGAAACCACGCGATAGAAATAGGCGATCGTGTCCTGGCAATCGCGCAGCTTGGCGAAGTGGGTGATTTTCTGCGGCGCCTTCAGGGCAAAGCGAAAATTTTCCGGCGTTTGCGCGATCCAGTTCTCGATCGTCTTGGGCGAGGGGATGCGATGAAAAGTGTAATTGATCTCCGTCGTGGAGAGCTGCTTCGCGAAATAGGGCAGCATCTTGGCCGCCGCTAAATCCACCGGGTAGAAGGAGCCTTTCCATTCCTTGTATTGGAAACCGGAGGTGCCGATCCAGGTCTTCATCCGGTCTCAGCATGCGCCGGGCGGGCCCCGCTGACAACCCGCCGCGCTCGTTAGGCGACTTCCCCCGCGGCGTGTCCGCTCGCCCAGGCCCATTGAAAATTATAGCCCCCGAGCCAGCCGGTCACGTCCACCACTTCGCCGATGAAATAAAGCCCGGGCACCCGCCGCGCCTCCATCGTTTTAGACGACAATTCCCCGGTCGCGACGCCCCCCACCGTGACCTCGGCCTTTGGGTAACCTTCCGTGCCGGCGGGTTGCACTGGCCATTGATGGATGAGCCGCGCCAGCTGTTCGAGCTCGGTCGTGCGCGTCTGCGGGAGCGGCTTCGGCGGCGCATAACGAGCGCACCAGGCCGCGGCGAAACGCGCCGGCCATTCCCGCGCCAGCAGCTCCTCCACCGTGGCCCGGGTTTCGCGTTGCGCGAGCAGCCAGTCCGCGCCGGGATGCTGCGGCATGAGATCGAGCGTCACGCCGGCATTCTCCCGCCAATAAGAAGAAGCCTGCAAAATCGCCGGCCCGCTCAACCCGCGATGAGTGATCAGCATCGCCTCGGCGAAGGACGCTCCGTCGGCTCGCGCTACGACCGGGAGCGATACTCCGCTCAGCGGCGCGAAAAGCGCCCGTTCTTCCTCGGGCAAGGTGAGGGGAACGAGCCCCGGCCGCGTTTCGGTCAACCGGAGCCCGAACTGGTCCGCGATCCGGTATCCGAAGTCGGACGCGCCCAGTCGCGGCAGGGAAAGACCGCCGGTCGCGATCACGAGCGAATCGCATTCCAGTTCGCCGCGATTGGTGCCTAACGAAAACCGTTCCCGTTTTTCCACCAACTCGACCCGGCAGCCGGAGCGGATCTCGACCTCGGCAATGGCGCACTCCGCCAGCAACATCTCGATAATCTGGCGCGAGCTGGAGTCGCAGAACAACTGGCCCAGTTTTTTCTCGTGGTAGGCGATGCCGTGTTTTTCGACCAGGGCGATGAAATCCTGCGG
>JALYQE010000325.1 GCA_030855965.1 Verrucomicrobiota bacterium
ATCGAGCACGATTACGAGCACGAGCAGGAGTAACAGCTGCTTGCGTCGCGGGCGCGAAAATGTTCTCCTCGCCCTCCAACCAATGCCGCTGAGCCCAAAATTAACCGCCGACCAGCTCGCCACGAACTTGGGAGACATTGCCCCGCGCTATACCGAGCAGCAGGCGATCGTGGAATCCTCCCGCTGCCTCTTCTGCTTCGATGCCCCCTGCATTACGGCCTGCCCGACCGGGATCGATATCCCGGCGTTCATCAAAAAAATCATGACCGGTAATGTGAACGGCGCCGCCCGCACCATCCTCACTGCCAATATTCTAGGCGCGAGCTGCGCGCGGGTTTGCCCGACCGAGGTGCTCTGCGAAGGCGCCTGCGTCATGCTCGATCGCGACAGCGACCCGATCAAAATCGGCCGGCTCCAGCGCTACGCGACGGATCACGTTTATGAAAACCGGATCCCGGTCCTGAAACCGGCCACGAAAAAGTCCGGCAACCGTGTCGCGGTCATCGGCGGCGGCCCGGCGGGGATGGGTTGCGCGGCCGAGCTGGCGCAACTTGGTCATGAAGTGGTGATTTTCGAGCGCAAACCGCAGGCGGGCGGCCTCAACACCTACGGCATCGCCTATTACAAGATGAAGCCGGCAGTGAGCCTCGAGGAGGTCGAACTCGTGAAGTCGTTAGGGGTGGAATTTCGCTGCGGGGTGGAAGTGGGGAAGGATGTCACGCGCGAGGAGCTCGAGAAATTTGACGCGATTTTCATCGGAGTCGGGCTCGGCGACGGCCAGCGGCTGCGCATCCCGGGCGAGGACCTGCCCGAGGTCATCGATGCACTTACTTTCATCGAGCAGATCCATACCGATCCGCTTCACCAGATTCCGGTCGGCGCACGGGTGGCGGTGATCGGTTGCGGCAACACCGCGATCGACGCCGCCACCCAGGCCCGCCGGCTCGGCGCGACGGAGGTGATCGTGATCTATCGCCGGGGCGAACTCGACATGTCGGCTTATGCCTTTGAATACGACCTCGCGAAACGCGATGGCGCGAGTTTCCTCTTCCACCACGCGCCGATGGAGGTCGTGGCGCAGGACGGCCACGTCGCCGGGCTGCGCCTCGCCCGCACTCGTTTCAACGCCAACGGCGAGCTCGAGCAGATCGAAGGCTCCGAGTTCATCGAACCGTTCGACATGATCCTCAAGGCGGTCGGCCAGCAAAAACAGAGCGAATGGGTCAAACGAGTTTTTCCCAAGCTAGAGCTGAATCGCAACGGCACGATGGTGCGCGTCTTCGAGACCGGCCGGACGAGCCGGCCGCATATTTTCACCGGCGGCGATTGCGCAAACGGCGGCCGCGAAGTGGTCAACGCCGTCGGCGAAGGCAAGAAAGCCGCGCGCGGAATGCACAAACTGTTTGGCCAGGCCGAGGTCGTGGGTCCGATTCAGCCTTCACGCTGGGGCGTGGCGAGCGGCCCCTTCGGTTCCGGTCTCGACGCGCCCATCCGCGTGCCAGAACTGGAAGCAAAATACGAACAACTCTCACCCGCCTCCCATCCCGCGCCCGCCACCACCGCGCTTACCTCGAAAAACCAGGAGTAGCGATGCATAACGGAACGCGATCGATCAAGCAAAGCTCTCCACTGGTCACTGGTCACATGTCACTCGTCACTTCTCTAAATGGCTGATCTTTCCACCAACCTCGCCGGGATTAAATCCCCCAACCCATTCTGGATCGCCTCCGGTCCGCCGGGCAACACCGCTTACCAGGCCCATCGCGCCTTTGAAGCCGGCTGGGGCGGCGTCGTTTGGAAAACGATCGGCGACCCGATCCGCAACGTCTCTTCGCGCTATTCCTCGATCGATTACGGCAACATGCGCATGGTTGGCTTGAACAACATCGAGTTGATCAGCGACCGCTCGCCTGAGACCAACTTTCGCGAGATCGCGGAGGTGAAAAAGCGCTGGCCGCACCACGCCGTCATCGCCTCGCTCATGGTCGACACGCGCGAGAACTGGCACGACTTCGTCAAGCGCTCGGCCGATTGCGGCGCGGACGGGATCGAACTGAACTTTGGCTGCCCGCATGGCATGTGCGAACGCGGGATGGGCTCGGCCGTTGGCCAAAATCCTGATGTCGCCCAGACGATTATCGAGTGGGTGATGGAAGTCGCGACCATTCCCGTGATCGCCAAACTGACGCCCAACATCACCGACATCACCGCCGCCGCCCGCGCCGCAAAACGCGGCGGCGCCAACGCGATCTCGCTCATCAACACGATCAACAGCATCACGCAGGTAGACCTCGACACCTTCGTGCCCGAGCCGTTTGTCGGCGGGCTCAGCTCGCATGGCGGTTATTGCGGGCCGGCGGTGAAACCGATCGCGCTCAACATGCTCCAATCCTGCGCCTCCGATCCTGAGGTTCGGCTCCCAATTTCCGGCATCGGCGGCATCACCACCTGGCGCGACGCGGCCGAATTCATCGCGCTCGGTTCCACCACCGTGCAGGTCTGCACCGCCGTCATGCACTACGGCTTCCGCATTGTCGAAGACATGATCGACGGCTTGAACGACTACCTCGACGCGAAGGGATTCGAGAGCCTCGAGGACCTCCGCGGCCGCGCCGTCGACACCGTGCGGAAATGGGAAACGCTCAATCTCAATTACAAGCGCATCGCCGAAATCGATTACGGCAAATGCATCGGCTGCAACCTTTGCTACATCGCCTGCGAAGACGGCGCTCACCAGGCCATCGCGCTCGCCGATCCCGCTGCCTACGATCTCGGTCCCGGTCGCGTCCCGGGCAAACCGGTTCCGGAGATCAAGGAAGCGGAATGCGTCGGCTGCAATCTTTGTTCGTTAGTCTGTCCCGTCCACGGCTGCATCACGATGGTCAGCGTCGAGACCGGTCTCGAGCCGCTCGCCTGGGCCGATTATCAAACTCGCCTCGCTGCAGGTGATGCAACCGCCTTTCCGCCGCATCCTTAAATAACGTGATCAGTGAATAGTATGAAAGACGCCGCGCCAAAACCCCATCCACCCGTCACCGATCACCATTCACGTTCCCTCGTCCCCTGTCCCGTTTTCATCGGCGGCGAGTGGAAAGAAGTCTCCGGCCTGGAAACTTCGCCGGTCTACAACCCGTCGCGCGGTGAGGTGATCTCGGAAGTGCCGATGTGCGGCGCCGATGTCGTCGACGAAGCGGTCAGCGCCGCAGCCGACGCGTTTCCCGCCTGGCGCGACACGCCGCCGGTCGAACGCGCGCGTTTGTTTTTCCGTTACCGCCAGTTGGTCGAGGAAAATTTCGATCACATCTGCCAGCTCGTCTCGCGCGAGCACGGCAAGACGCTCGCCGAAGCGCGCGGCAGCGCCTATCGCGGCTTGGAAAATATCGAATACGCCTGTGGCATTCCCACGCTGCTCATGGGCGACACCCTCGAAAACCTCGCTCGCGGCGTCGACTGCGAGACGATGCATCAGCCGTTAGGCGTGTGCGTCGGGATCACGCCCTTCAACTTCCCTGCCATGGTGCCGATGTGGATGTTTCCGCTCGCGCTCGCCTGCGGAAATACCTTTGTCCTCAAGCCGAGCGAGAAAGTTCCGCTGACCGCGAACTACCTCATCGAGTTGCTCGATAAAGCTGGCCTGCCGAAAGGCGTCCTCAACGTCGTGCACGGCGGCCGGGCCTGCGTCGATGCGCTCCTCCGGCATCCCAAGGTGCGCGCCATTTCCTTCGTCGGTTCGTCGCCGGTCGCGAAATACATTTTTGAAACCGGCACGAGCCACGGCAAACGCGTCCAGGCCAACGGCGGCGCGAAGAACTACATCGTCGTCATGCCCGACGCCGACGTCTCGCGCACCGTCGAAGCCCTTTCCACCGCCGCCTTTGGTTGCGCCGGCGAACGGTGTATGGCGGGCTCGACCGCGCTCACCGTCGGCGAGGCGGCGGATCATTTTCTGCCGTCGTTAGTCGCGGCGGCACGCGCGATCAAAGTCGGGCCGACCGATGTCAGCACCCAGCCTGACATGGGACCGGTCATCACCGCGCAACATCGGGATCGGGTCCTGGAGTTGGTCGCGAGCGGAGAAAAAGAAGGCGCGAAAATCATCTGCGACGGCCGCAACTCCCGCATCGCGGATGCGCCTAACGGATTCTACGTCGGCGCCACCATCGTCGACCAGGTGCGGAACGAGATGACAATCGCGCGCGAAGAAGTCTTCGGCCCGGTCCTGAACGTAATGCGCATGGACGACCTCGATCATGCGATCTCGATGGCGAACAAATCCTCTTACGGCAATGGCACCGCCATATTCACCAACTCCGGCAAAGCGGCGCGCGAATTCAAGCACCGGGTTAAAGCCGGGATGGTCGGGATCAACATCGGCGTGCCCGCGACGATGGCGATGTTCCCCTTCACAGGCTGGGATGATTCCTTCTACGGCGACCTCCATATCCAGGGCAAGGAAGGCGTCCAGTTCTACACCCAGCAAAAAGTAGTGAGCAGCCGCTGGTTCGGCGAAGGCGTCGGAGATGTGTGGAAGAAGTAAAGAAAGTGACGGGTGACGAGTGACGAGTTTTCGGATACAACGCCCGACATGGAAAAGAAGACTCAAATTTACAAGGATCTTGTTGTTTGGCAGAAAGGGATCGCACTCGCGAAACTCGTTTACCAAATCACCGCTGAATTTCCGACGGAGGAAAAGTTCGGGCTCGTTTCACAGATGCGGCGCGCCGCGGTCTCTGTCCCTTCAAACATCGCCGAAGGGCAGGCGCGTCACACCACCGGGGAGTTCATCCAATTTATTTCCCATGCCGAAGGCTCGGTTGCCGAGCTGAACACGCAGCTTATTCTCGCGGTCGAGCTACAGTTCTGCCCGGCCCCGGTGGCTGCTCCCGCGTCAGATCTCATGGAGGATCTGCGGCGCATGCTAAACGGCCTCCGACGCAGACTCGCCGGCGCTCGCTGAAACTCGTCACACGTCACTCGTCACATGTCACTCCTCATTAGAAATGGCGAAATCGTCACCGCGACCGACCGCTACGTCGCGGACATCTTTTGCGAAGACGAAACGATCACAAAAATCGGCCGCGATCTCGACGCGCCTAACGACGCCGAGGTGATCGACGCTACCGGGAAGTATGTCTTCCCCGGCTTCATCGATCCGCACGTCCACATTTACCTGCCCTTCATGGGCACGTTTGCGAAAGACACGCACGAAACGGCCAGCCAGGCCGCGCTCGTCGGGGGAACCACGACATTTATCGAAATGGTCTGCCCGAGCTGCGCAGAAAAGCCGCTCGAGGCCTTCGAGCTTTGGCTCGGAAAAGCGGAGGGCGCGAGCGCGTGCGACTTCAGTTTCCACATGGGCGTGACCCGCTACGACGAGAAAGCAGAGCGCGATTTTCGCGAAATCGTCCGGCGCGGCTGCAGCAGTTTCAAAGTCTTCCTCGCCTACAAGGGCGCCTTCGGGGTCAGCGACGAGCAGCTCTACCAGACTTTGCAGCTCGCCAAGTCGTTAGGCGTGATCACGACCGCGCACTGCGAGAACGCCGATCTCGTGGCGGAACTGCAGAAGAAGCTCCTCGCGGAGGGCAAGACCGGACCGGAATGGCATTACTGGAGCCGGCCGCCAGTGGTCGAAGCCGAAGGAGTTCATCACCTCATGACTTTTGCCGAAATGACCGGCGCCCATGTCTACATCGTGCACCTGAGTTGCGAAGAATCGCTCCGCGAAGCGACCCGGGGCGCGGAGCGCGGAGTCCATGTCTGGGTCGAGACATTGATTCAATATTTGCTGCTCGATCGGACTGACGCAGAGAAGCCCGACTTCGAAGGCATGAAGGCCGTCATGTCGCCGCCGTTGCGCGACAAGAAAAACCAGGAAGTGCTCTGGAACGGATTGCGCCAGGGCTTCGTCTCCACCC
>JALYQE010000305.1 GCA_030855965.1 Verrucomicrobiota bacterium
ATTTTTCGTCGCCGTTGAGTCCGGTTTGGCGGAAAGGAACGCGACCAGGAGAGAATGACCTATGGCATCTCTTACCGCCGAGGCGAAAGGAGAGCAGGTCGCAATCTGGGCGAGTTCGCCGGATGACCGAAGAAAAGTCGCGACCTCGAATCCGAGCGCCTGCTTCAGTTGACGCTGGATCTTTTCGCCGAGCAGTTTTTCGTTCGTCGCGCGGGTCTCGAAGATGACGTTGCCGCTGGCGATGAATGTCTCGACCGAGCTGAAGCCGAGCGCGGCAAACTCCTCCTGCAACCGCTCCATCCGCACGGTGCGACCGCCGACATTGATCGCACGAAGGAAAGCGAAATATTTCGCCAAGTCTCCGCTCCTGCCTAACGACCTCGCCCGCCGCCGCCGCTGCGGCGCGGTCCACCGGCCCGAAAGCCGTTGCGCCGCGGCGCGGGGCCACGCCTGGAATCGTTAGGCGCAGCGGGCCGGCCCTGACCGCCGGAATTCCCTCGCGGTTCCCGCCGGCCTCGATCTTCCCGTGGCGGACCGGCCGCGGCGTAATCGAAACCCTCGGCGCGTTTGCGGACAATCCCGCGGCCGATGAATCGCTCGAGCGAACGCAGAGGCCCGTGATCCTCCGGCGTGATAAAGCTGATCGCATCGCCGACCGCATGGGCGCGGCCGGTGCGCCCGATCCGGTGCACGTAATCTTCGGAGTGCATCGGGAAGTCGTAGTTTACGACATGGGAAATCCCATCGACGTCGATCCCCCGGGCCGCGACGTCGGTCGCGACGAGCACACGGACCGCGCCCGATTTGAAATCCTTCAGCGCGCGCAGCCGCTGGTTTTGCGAGCGGTTGGAATGGATCGTTCCCGCCTTGATGCCGCTGCTCTCCAGCCGCCGCGCCACCCGGTCGGCGCCGTGTTTGGTTCGGGTAAAAACGAGGACGGTATCGAAATTCGGATCGGCCAGGAGATGCTGCAAAAGCGACGGCTTAAGATGCATCGGAACTTCGTAGACCAGTTGCGTGACCGTATCGGCCGGATTGGCGCGCCGGCCGATCTCGATCACCTTCGGCGAATGCTGGAACTCATGCGTCAGCGCCTCGATTTCGCGCGAGAGCGAAGCCGAGAACATGAGGGTCTGACGTTGTTTGGGCAGCGCCCTAACGATCTGTCGGATCTGCGGGAGGAAGCCCATGTCGAGCATGCGGTCGGCTTCGTCGAGGACGAGAAATTCGACTCCGGAAAAGTTGGTATAACGCTGTTCCATCAGGTCGATCAATCGCCCCGGTGTCGCGACGACGAGTTCGACTCCCGAACGGAGAGCCGCGATCTGCGGCCGTTCACTGACACCGCCAAAAACCGTCGCCATACGGAGCGGCAAATGTTTGGCGTAAGCGCGAACGTTTTCCTCGATCTGCACGGCAAGCTCGCGCGTCGGGGCGACGATTAACGCCTTCATCCCACGACGCTTTTCGTCGACCACGGTCTGGACAAGCTTCGTTAGGATGGGCAGGACAAAGGCCGCAGTCTTACCCGTGCCGGTCTGAGCGATGCCGATGACATCGCGGCCGGACAGCACCTCGGGGATAGCCGCCGATTGAATCGGCGTGGGTTCGGTGTAACCAGCTTCCTGGATGGCTTTGAAGATGCGGTCGTCGAGACCGAGCGAGCGAAATGGCACAGTCCGTGGACTATCGGCCAAGAACGCGCAATCACACGCGATCTTTTCCGTGCCTACTGAGGGCTGATTCGGTAGGAGGTATTAAAGACGAGCGGGCCGTTCTCGGTCGCGACGGTAAAAGTCAGCGCACCGTGATCATTCGCGGTCGGTCGAACCTTGGCCGTGATCTTCCGTGTCTCACCCGTGCCATCGGTGATCGCGCGCCCGGCAAAGCTGGTGGGGTCGCCCTCGACCATCCTCCGCAATGACGTCTCAGATACCTTAATCAGCAGCTTGCCGCTTTCGCTCTTAAAAAAATATGGAAAGACCTTGATTCGGTATTCTCCGGTGTAAGCAGAGTCGGCACGGCTCAGGACACCGACCACCAGGTTGGCAGTGCCGCCAGCCAGCTTGCTGCTGCTGGGCGCGACAATCAGTTTGGAAGTGCTCTCATCCGCCCGGGCGCCCGGCTGAACGAGGGCAAGAAAAAGGAGGACAACCCACTTTAGGCCACCTTTCCGAACGATGAGTTCGTTTGCTTTGCCAAAAACGTTCACGTCTACCAAACGTGTCTCGACGCGCTTGCGGACGTAAACGGCCGGCGTCGACGATTCAAATGTCACTCAGCTGCAGACCATTTTCCGGCAATAAAATGCCTCGGCATAGCGCGAGGCGCATTCCATCCCGCGCAGGCGCATCAGGCCCAGGAAAATCTCTTCCGAAAACCAGTGCTTATCCCGCTGGCTGGCAAAGGCCTGCTGCAAAGACTTTGTTTTTCGCCGCGCCACCACCGGCAGCAAGGGCACGAAAAGATTCGGACAACCCAGATCGCCGTCGTACTTCGGGATCTCATATTCCAGAATCATGTGATCCCGAAAGGTATTCCATGTCAGGTCGGACAAAAGACGGTGATCCTGATGCCGATCCTCCCGGTAATGGGTAAAGACGATATCTGGTTCGAATGATTTGCGCAGTGTCTCGAAGTAACTCTTGATCGATTCCTGCTCGACGGGAAAAAAACTGGTCCTGAACTGCTTCACCACCACGCGCGAGCGAGAGACGCCTTTAAGGAAAAGCGCCGCGCTCGAGCGCGCCTCCGGCCGCCGCTTTCCTTCCGCGCTGAAGACGACCCAGAGAATGTTGAGCTTCGGGTTCGCACTCGCCAGTTTCAGGATCGTGCCGCCGCACCCGATCTCGATATCATCGGAGTGAGCGCCAAGGAAAAGCAGGTTCCCGGCGTTCTCGAGGCGCAACTGCAGCACAGTCTTATCTCCCGTCCAGGACCGTCACTCCCGCATCCCAAACCTGCCAGGGCGCGTGACCAGTGGCATGCAGATCTTCCAGATGTTGCTTTTCCTTGAAAGTATCCATGCAGGCCCAGAATCCATCGTAAGGATAGGCCAAAAGCTGACGTTCAGCGATCAGGCGATGAAACGGTTCTTCCACCAAGTCTTCGCCTTCCTTGATATAATCGAAAATCTCGCGCCGGAAGACAAAAAAGCCGCCGTTAATCCTGCTTCCGGAACGCGCGATGTGGGAGATTTCCTTAACCACACCGTCGGACTCGAGTGAGACCTGGTGAAAACTCGCGGTCGGAGTCACCCCGACAAAACACGCAATCTTTCCACTCGCCTTGAAGTAGTCGACGAGGCTTGGAAGTGGAAGATCGGTCAGGCCATCGGCATAATTGGCCAGAAATATCTCATCCTCTCCGACAAACTTTCTCACCCGCAGCAGTCGCTGACCGACACTCGCATTCTGACCCGTGTCGACAAACGTGATGCGCCAATCCTCGATGTCCTTGCGCAGCAGCTCAACCTTCTTGCCCCCGCCCGAGAGAACGAAATCGTTCGAAACGCACTCGTTGTAATTGAGGAACGTCCCCTTGATCACATCCGCGCCATAACCGAGGCAGAGAACAAAGTCGTTATGCCCATAATGAGAGTAATACTTCATCAGGTGCCAAAGCAGGGGGCGATAACCGATGACCGCCATCGGCTTCGGCACCGGCTGCGGCATTTCGCGCAACCGCATCCCCTGACCCCCGCAAAAAAGAACGACTTTCATGAACTAAACCAATAGTGCCTACCGTCGCGCACTCAGTCCGACAAGTGATTTTAGCTGGATTCGTGCCGCCGCTCCGCCCTCGCAGTGCCCTCGCTCAAGAGACTTGCACTTCTGGAATCGGAATCACAAACCGGCCGCCCCAGTCCCGAATGAAGCTGTTTTGCGCGATGATCTCGTCTTTCAAATTCCAGGGCAAAAGGAACAGAAAATCCGGCTTGGTCTCCTTGATATGCTCGGGGGGATAGATCGGGATGCGCGTGCCCGGAGTGAACTTGCCCTGCTTGTAAGGGTTGCGGTCGACCGTGTAATCGAGCAGGTCGGTGCGAATCCCGCAGTAGTTTAGGAGCGTATTGCCTTTCCCCGGCGCGCCATACCCGGCAATTGATCTTCCTTTTGCCTTCTCCTCCATCAGGAACTGCAAAATCCTGTGCTTCGTCGCCTCCACCTCTCTCCCGAAGGCGCGATACGGCTGAAGTTGCGTGACTCCCCACTCGTTCTCGCGGGCCTTCAACGCCGCAACATTTGGTAAGACCGACTTACGCGTATCGTCGCCGTGGGCGGCATAAATGCGAAGCGAGCCGCCATGAGTGGTCTCCTCCTCCACGTCAAAGAGGATAAGCCCGTGGGCGGCAAAGATTTTTTCCACCGTCGTGAAAGAGAGATAGGAAAAGTGCTCGTGATAGATGGTGTCGAATTGGTTCTCTTCCACCAGCCTAACCAGATGCGGAAACTCCATCGTGATGACGCCGTCCGGTTTCAGGAGAAGTTTGAGGCCGCCGACGAAATCATTGATGTCCGGCACATGCGCGAGGACGTTGTTGCCCAGAAGCAGATCGGCCTGCTTTCCTCCGCTCGCCAGCTCGCGCGCCAATCTTTGGCCGAAGAACGAAGTGATTGTCGGGATACCCTTCTCGATCGCGACCTGGGCGACATTCCTGGCCGGCTCAATTCCCAGGACCGGGACACCCTTGGCCTTGAAGTATTGCAGGAGGTAACCATCGTTGCTCGCCACTTCCATGACCGAAGATTGCCGGCTCAGACCGAGGCGCTCCGTGATCTGGTCGACATAGGTCCTGGCGTGGGCGAGCCAGCTGTCGGAGTACGAAGAGAAGTAAGCGTACTCCTCAAAAATTTCACCGGCCCCGACATGCTCCGGTAGTTGGACGAGAAAGCACTTCTCGCAGACGAAGCTATGCAGGGGATAGAATGATTCCGGCGCGCTCAGCCGCGCGACCTCAATGTAAGTCTCGCACAGCGGAGATAATCCAAGGTCGACGAATGTCTCCCGCAGGGGTTCGTGGCAAAACCGGCAATGGTATCCGAGACTTGGCATATTCATCATCTAGTCACCGCCATCCGCATTTCGGGAATTTGTTCCGCTACCGCTCTCCCGATCTCGAGCGAGGCCGTGGCCGCGGGAGACGGCGCGTTGCAGACATGGATCGAATCGGGTCCGCGCAGGGTCAGGAAATCGTCCACTAATCTTCCGTTGGGAAGCAAGGCCTGCGCCCGCACTCCCGCAGCCGCGGGCACCAGATCTTCCGCACGCATTTCAGGGATCAGTTGCTGCAGACTTTTGAGAAAAGCCTTTTTGCTCAGCGAGCGATGGATTTCCCGCACCCCTTCCTTGTAGTGCTGGCGGGCCAGCCCCCAAAGCCCCGGATAGCTCAGAGATTCCAAGACCGCACCCAGTCCGATATCAGTCTTGCGATAGCCTTCTCGTCGCAGGGCCAGGACCGCGTTCGGTCCAGCGTGGATCGAGCCGTCGATCATTCGGGTAAAGTGCACCCCCAGGAACGGAAAGACCGGATTCGGGACCGGATAAATCAACCCTTTCACGAGATGCCGCCGATGCGGGACGACTTCGTAGTATTCACCCCGAAAAGGAACAACTCTCGCACCCGGATCCTGGCCCGCCCGGCGCGCGATCCGGTCACTTTGTAACCCTCCACAGTTGACCAGAAACTTCGTCTCAATCTCTCCAACGGCTGTTTCCAAAACATGACCGCGCCCGGACCCGCCGATTTCCATGACCCCGGCGTTTGTTTTGACTTCACCACCATCACTCCGAATGACGCGGGCATAAGTCGCGCAGACTTCTCGGTAATTCACAATCCCGGTGGAAGGAACCCTGACTCCCTGAAGGCATCGGACATGCGGCTCGATCTCGCTTACCGCTTCCGGAGAAAGCCTGATGACTTCGATGCCGTTCTCCACTCCGCGCCGGTAAAGGTCCTCCAGGAGAGCCAACTCTTCTGCCTTCGTAGCCACGATGACCTTTCCACAGACCTCGTGCTGGATCCCGTGTTCCATACAAAACCTGATCATCGAACGATTGCCCGCCCGAGCGTAGCGCGCTTTCAGGCTCCCCGGCTTATAGTAAATCCCGGAATGAATCACACCGCTGTTCCGGCCGGATTGGTGGAACGCGAGCTGCGCTTCCTTTTCCAGCACGACGACATTAAGTCCCGGCTGCTTTCGCAAAAGAGCCATCCCGACACTCAGCCCGACAATCCCCCCGCCAATGATTGCGCAGTCAACCTTCATCGCGGAACCAGCAAGTCGGTTGCCGCCAGTGCTGTCGCCGCTTCCTTGATCGCGGCGAAAGGCAGATTCGAGCGCTCTGCGATATCCAGCAGGGAATCTTTGCCGTCCGAAAGATTCAGCACCCACAAGAGCGCTAACTCCCGGAGCCGCTTGTCTTCACGGTTGGCCGAGCTGGGGTAAAGACCACGCTTCCCGAGTTGTGGCTCACACTTTGCGTTTTGGTTCAGGTAAGCCCGGTTGTGTTCCAGGATGTCGACCACTGCTTTGCTCTTGCTCAAGGAATCCGCCAGCGCCTCCGCCTTCACGAAATCAAGATTATCGCCCGAGGTGTGATACTCGGGAAATTCTCCATGGCGCGATCGCATGAAGCAGCCCACCGGCAGGTTGAAACCGGGCGAGCAGAATTGACGCTCATCATAACCATAAGGAAAAAATTCGATGACCTCGTGAGCCTCGCCAGAATGCTTCAGCATATGAGCCATCGCGCGGTCGATCTCGGCATCTCCACGCCGACTTCGCTTGTAGGTGATACTTCCGGCGTCGCCCAGACATGTAAGGACCAATCCGTTGCGAATACGGGAAACGGCCGATTCATTGCGCGCAAGCCAGGTAATCGAACCGATGGTCCCGGGAATAAAGAGGAAGCGATAGGTGTAACGGCGCGCCATCTTTCCGAGTTGTTTTGCCAGCGCGACGGCCACCGCGATACCGGAAAGGTTATCATTGGCGAGGGAGGGGTGGCAGATATGACAGGAGATCAAAACTTCCTCGCTTTCTTCACCCTCGAGCAGGAGTTCGCCGTAGGTGAGATGACCCTCCTCGAGCGAAGAATCGATACAGACATCGTATTCCTCGTCTTCGCGCAAGTGTTTGAGCTGGTTTTTACTCAGGCAGAAGCCCCAGGTTTCATCGTAGTAGCTCGTGCGGTAAGGAACCCAGTCGGGATGCGCGGGGATGGTGAAAAGATGATCCTTCAGCTCGGCCAGCCTCATTCGCCGCTGCACCGGAGAGCTATAACTCACGACGTGCAGGTTAAGCCGCTGGAAATCGACCAGCCGTTCGCCCGCAGAGTTCTTGATCCAGGCATCGCGAATGTTCCACTCCTTCGGCACCGTCCAGTCAAACGCCTTTGTACCCGACGCCACTTCGTGCAAATCGACCGGGATGTGCTCCTGAATTATCCGCAAGGTCTCCCGGACTCCGTTGCCGGTGATACTGCGGCAGATCGGATAAAGCCGCGCCACCAGGTCATGCATCTCTGCGCCGCTCGTGCTCATGATGAAAATGCCGGCCAGGCCAGGTCCTGTTCCGAAATCGCAGTGACCGGCATTGGCCAGGCAATGGCAAAGACCTTCTCATCGTAACGAAACCCCGAGCCAAGTTCCGGCGCGTAATACTCACTCATTTGGTATTCCACCAAAGTCTGGTCAACCAGACATTGAAAGCCATGAGCGAAAAATTGCGGAATAAAAAGTGCGCGCAAGTTCTCGTCATTCAGCTCAACCGCAAGATGCTGCCGATAAGTCTGCGACTCCGGCCGGAGATCGACGATGACGTCGAGTATCCGGCCGCGCAGACAGCGAACCAGCTTCGCCTCGCTGGCCGGCGCCTGCTGGAAGTGCATCCCACGCAAGGTTCCTGCTTTCTGATTAAAGGAGAAATTGCGTTGCGCGATTTCCGGATCCAGGCCATGGGCCTCGAATTCGCGCCGGCAAAAGCTCCGCGCAAAAAAGCCACGGCTGTCCTGGTGTGGCTCCAGGTCGATGAGGAAGGCGCCTTGCAGCGGAGTTTCGGTGAAAATCACTTTGCTATGCGCCAGCAGCAGGAGACTGATCGTTTCGCCAGAAGAAGTCCTGATCGATCTGGCGCGTCCGGATGAGATACTCGAGCTGCCTCAGGCGAGTAAAGCCGCGGCCGTTGAACTGATCGGCGGTCAGGTCAACTTGCTGAAAGACATCGTGCAGCTGCCGGGCGCCGCGGCGTGCATCCCAGGCGCACTGAAAGCCGGGTAGTTGGGCTTTGATCTTATCGAACGAAACCCGATAACTGCGGTTATCCGATCCCTGCTGACCGAAGGATAACTGACAGCCCGGAAAGACTTCCGCGACCACTTTGGCGACTTCTTTGATTGTATAGTTATGGGCGGTCTCGCCGACATTGAAGATCTGGTTATGAATCGCTTCGCGTGGGGCGTCCAGGGTTCGGACAATCGCCTGTGCAATATCCAGGGCATGGACCAGCGGGCGCCAGGGCGTTCCGTCACTCACCATCTTGATCTCCCGCGTCGTCCAGGCCAGACCGGCGAGATTGTTTAGCACAATATCGAAGCGCATCCTTGGCGAGGCACCGTAGGCTGTGGCGTTGCGCAAAAAGGTGGGCGAGAAGCCATTGCTCGCCATCGGTTGAAGGTCCCGTTCGACCAGGGTCTTGCAAATCGCATAGGCCGTCTGTGGATTCACCGCGCAGTCTTCGGTTACATAGCCGTCCGCCGCGACGCCATAGACACTGCAGGACGACATGTAGACAAAGCGTTCGACGCCGGCTTGCTTCGCCAACTCAGCCAGGCGGACGGAGCCCTTATGATTGATCTCGTATGTGATATGCGGCGCGAGCTCGCCCGTCGGGTCGTTGGAGAGCTCGGCCATGTGGACGATCGCTTCAATTCCCTTTAGGTCTTCGGCTGTGATTCGCCGAATGTCCTTGAGTAAGGTTCGCGGAGTCATGGGTGCGCCATGATAGAGCCAGCCGGCTTTGTAAAAGCCGGTATCGACCGCGAGAACCTCGTGCCCTGCCCGCATCAGGATCGGGGCCAGGAGCGACCCGAGGTATCCTTCAGTTCCGGTGACGAGTATCTTCATTAGCGAGCTAGATTTCCTTCTCCGCCAAGGGCTGCCATTACGCCTTTTCCATCGGACGCATGACCAGGTCAGTCACCTCCGCGGTCCGCGGCAAAGCCAAAAGGGCGGCGACCATTTCCGCGACATCGGCTGGTTGAATGAGGCGCTCCGGCTCATAGGCGCGTTCCTGTTCCGCCCGGATGCCGGCCTGCATCGGAGTGGCGGTCGAGCCAAGAAAAAGACTGCACACCCGCACCCCGGCGGCGTTGCACTCGTCGCGCAGGCTGTCGGCCACAGCCTTGAGCGCGTGTTTGGTCGCGGCGTATTGGCCGACGCCGGCGGAGGCATGGCGGCCGGCGCTGGAGTTGATGAAAACGACTTGTCCACGAGAAGAGACCAGGGCCGGCAGGAGTAACTGCGTGAGTCGGAAAGGTGCAGTGACGTTGGTGTGGAATTGTTTTTCAAAATCCTGCACCGCCGCAGTCGCGACCGTCCCGAGGATAATGATCGCCGCGCAATGAATGACCGCGTCGAGGCGCTGATTTTCTTTCAGGAGACCCTGCACGGCATTTTGTAACTCGTCTTCAACCGTCAGGTCAGCCGGGTAACACCGGGCCGTTCCCGCGGGAAGATCGCCCGCGATTTTTTCGAGCCGCTGCCGGTTTCGACCCGTTAGGCAAACCTTCGCGCCCTGCTCTCCCAGCCGTCGCGCCACCGCCTCTCCCACGCCGCCGCTGGCGCCGGTCACGAGGATTGTCTGGCCGGAAAACGGTCCCATCGTTTTTAGCCGGCGTGCTTCCTGCCCGTCAGGCTCACGCGCCGGACCGCTCGGTAAAAAGGCGCGCCCACCGAGGCCGGCAGTTGAGCGCAGAAACCCTGCAGCCAGCTCCCCAGCATGTGTCTCAATCCCGGACCCGCGTGACTCCCTGGCCGCGAAGCGCCATCAGCGCCAGCCCCGCCCCGCCGCGGATAATATTCGTTTCGTAGAAACTTGCGCGCCATCTCCATATTGCCCTGTTGCAGGCAGCGGCTGACGGCGTTGACCACGATCGGCGTTAAAAACTGGCGCTTGTACGGCTCGATCTCGGGTTTCACCTTGATCGGCGTCAGGCAATCGACCAACTGCTCGCTCCAGAGTCCGCTGACCGTTTCCGCGCCGAGGTGGACCCGGTATTCCATCAGGTAGTCAGGGAGGAAAACAAAACGCGCGCCTTCCGCCGCGAGCCGGATGAAGAACTCCGCGTCGGGCGTGTTCAGATCCTCGCGAAAGCGCAGTCGCTGCATATCGGCCGTGCGCAGAAGCGAGGCCGACATCGGGATCGATTGCAGCCAGGCCCCCGCCTCCGGATTCGGCAGGTCGCCCGCGGCGAGACGGTCGCGGCCATATTTGCGGTTGTAGGCGACGCTTTCCTCTTCCAGGCGTCGCCCCTCGGAGTCGATCAGGTAATGATTTGAGAAAACCACCCGCACATCCGGCCGCATCGCCCCGACCAGCCGGCCGATGAAATCAGGCAGCAACCGGTCGTCATCCCCGATCGCGACCAGGTACTCGCCGCGCGCCGCCGCCCCAAGGGCATTGAAATTGCCCGACATCCCGAGGTTGCGCTCGTTGCGTTGGAACCTGACCCGCGCATCCCGCTGCGCCGCCTCTTCGCCGACCGCGAGCGTCTCCTCCAGCGTGCCATTATCGAAAACGAGGACCTCGACGTTGGCATAGGTCTGCGCCAGCGCGGCGTCGATCGCTTCTCGCAAATAGCGAGGCCGATCGAAAGTCGGGATGACGATGCTGACGAGAGGGGTCATGTGGCGAGTGAAACAAAAGCAATCAGAATATTCAAAGCCCAATCACCGCCAATCGACAGCCGTTCCCGCGCCAGTGGCGGGCGAAATTAGCCTGACCCCAACCGGACGACCGGCTGGGCGGCGGGTCGGGAAGCTGGAGAAATTGGCGTTCGCCGCCTGATCGCGATAAATTCCCGCCATGCTAGGCGCGCCCCAAACCGCGATTGCGGACTTCCAGCGATTGCACCGCGAGGGTTGTTTCCTCCTGCCCAATCCCTGGGACGTTGGGACAGCCATTTATCTCCACCATTTGGGATTCCAGGCGCTCGCCACCACCTCCGCGGGTTTCGCTTTCAGCCGGGGCAAACCGGACGGCTCAGTCCCCCGCGACGAAATGCTCGTGCACATTGGCGAGGTTGTCGCTGCCACACCGCTCCCCGTCAACGCCGATTTCCTCAACGGCTTCGCCGACCGCCCGGATGAAGTCGCGGCCAACGTCGGCCGGTGTCTCGCGACCGGCGTGGCCGGCCTCTCGATCGAGGATTCGACCGGGCGAACCGAGCAGCCTCTTTATGAGGAACAATTGGCCGTCGATCGGATCTGCGCGGCCCGGTCCGCGATCGACGATTCCGCCAGCCAGGTCGTGCTGACCGCGCGCTGCGAGGCGTTCCTAGTCGGCCATCCCGACCCGCTCCCGACCGTTCTGGCGCGGCTGGTGGCCTACGCCGAGGCGGGCGCGGACTGCCTTTACGCGCCGGGAGTAAGCAAGCCGGACGAGATCGCAGAGATCGTTAGGGCGGTCGCGCCCAAGCCCGTCAATATTCTCGTCGCCGGCTTCAATGCTCATCTTTCCCTCGCGCAGCTACGCGAACTCGGAGTGCGCCGCATCTCCGTCGGTCCCGGCCTCGCGCTGGCGGCCTGGGGCGCCTTCCTCCGCAGCGCCCGCGAGATGGTCACCGAGGGCAACTTTAAATCTCTCGCCGAAGCAGCCCGCACGGCCGAGCTAAACGATCTCTTTTCCAAGAGACCAAAGTAAGGTAACAACCGAAACGAAATGTTTACTGCCGCCGACTATGAGCTCCGGCCCCTCACCGCCCAGGATGAGCCGTTGCTCTGGGAGATGCTCTACCAGGCGCTTAGCCCGCCGGGCGTCGAGGCCCCGGCCCGTGAAATTATTCGCCGCCCGGAGTACGCCCGTTTTGTCGAGGGCTGGGGCCGCCCCACCGACTGCGGCTACGTCGCGCACGACAAAAACGAGGGCACGCTGCTCGGCGCGGTCTGGTTGCGGACTCCGGTCGAGATTCAAGCCGGCGACGCCCCGCCCGAGCTCGCCTTCGCCGTGAAGGAAGGCCATCGCCAACGCGGGATTGGCGCCTCTCTTCTTACCCAGTTGGTGCGCGCGAACCCGGGGCTCTCCGCCGTCCTCCTGCATGTTGGTGCGAAGAGTTCCGCGGTCCGGCTCTTCGAAAAATTTGGTTTTGAAATCGCCAGTCCAGAGGCGCGTTCGGTCGTGATGCGCCGGGCGATCTAGATTCTTTCCGCCATGGATACCGAGCAAGCCGATCGCGCCCGCACCATTTTGCACGAGTGGGTCGAGTCGGAGAGTCTGCGCCGGCATTGCTATTCGGTGGCCGACTCGCTCCGCCATTTCGCCTCAGCCCACGGCGGTGATCAGGACCTTTGGGAAGCGGTCGGCCTCCTACATGACATGGATTACGAGCGGCACCCAAATCTCGAGCAAACCCCGGCCGAGGGTCATCCGTTTGTCGGCGTCGCCTGGCTGCGCGCCGAGGGGTGGAGCGAAGAAGTCTGCCGGGCAATTCTTTCGCACGCCGATTACGCCGGGGTGGAGCGCACCACGCCGCTCGAGAAAACCCTCTACGCGGTCGATGAATTGAGCGGCTTCGTCATGGCGGTGGCGCGGGTGCGCCCCTCCAAGAGCGTGCACGAAGTCGACGTCGCCGCGGTGAAGAAAAAGATGAAGGACAAAGCCTTCGCCCGCGCCGTCAATCGCGAGGACATCGTGCGCGGGGCGGCCGAGCTCGGGCGGCCCCTCGAAGAAGTCATCGCCGGTGTCATCACCGCCCTCCAGGCCGACGCGGAACGCCTCGGGCTCGCCGGGACTCGTTAGGCGCGGCGGCGTCTTGCTTGTGGCCGTGAACCTCGAGATTATTCCCGCGCACGATCTCCCGCTCGCCGCCCAGGCCGCAACCTTCACCGAAGCTTTTGAGGGCTACGTCGGCGGCTCCTTTGCCATGGATGCGGCCGGACTCGCCCGCTTCCTTCGCGTCCAGGGCGCGGACCTTTGCTACAGCTGTCTTGCGCGCAACGCCGCCGGTCTTTGCGGCTTTGGCTACATCACCCGCGTCGGCGAAATCGCTCGCCTGGCCGGGATGGGCGTGATCGCAACCGCCCGTCGCACTGGCGTCGCGCGCGGCCTGCTCCTCCATCTCCTGGAGGAAGCGCGGGCCCGGCGCGATCGCATGATGGTGCTCGAGGTGATCGAGCAAAATCCCGCCGCCTGGCGCTCTATCGGCGGGAAGGCTTTTGCAAAATGGGGCGATTATGCGGTTGGCGTCGTCCGGCGCCGGAAGGCGAGCCGGCAACTTCCGGCACGTCCGGCGCGCTCGAGGAAATTTCGATTGCGGCCGCCAGCCAGCTCCCGGGCGCACAGGAATTCCCGGAACTTCCCTGGGCGATTTGCCGGCACGCCATTGCCCGGATGATTTCCGGCCGGGCCTACCTTTCCGG
>JALYQE010000363.1 GCA_030855965.1 Verrucomicrobiota bacterium
GAGGGCGAGAGCAGGGATCCGCTGGTTAGGGCAACGAGCTGACGGGCTGTGCGCTTGTTCATGGACGCGAGTCTGAGCCCGCGCCGCGGCAAGGCAAGCGAAAATCAAGAAAAGCTGAAAGCGGAAAGCTGAAACTGAAATTAGAGAGCTAAAGACCTGTAAGCGGAGAGCCACTCCTGAAAGCTGAGATCGGGGAGCGATGAACTAAGTGCCCGGCGCCGCCTATCGCCCTTCCGCTTCCCCATTTCAGCTCTCAGTTTTCAGCTGTCAGCTTTCTCCTCCGCGTCCCACCACTTCGAGAGCCGCTTGCTCGGGACCGAGGGCACCCCGTGATCCGCCGTGCTGTAGTGCGAAGTGGAATTAAAAAGAGTTAGGCGAGCATGCGCCGCGTCCTTAAAGTCGACGATGTTCAACGCCGCCGGGCTCTGGTCGAGGTTATCCCGATACCGCCGCGGATCGAACCCCAGAAGCGAGCTCAGCAACAACCGGATCGTCGCCTTGTGCGACACGATCGCCACCGTCCCGCCGAGATGCGCCCTAACGATCTCGAGCAGCACCGGGAGCGCGCGCGCCGTCACCGCCAGGCCGCTCTCCCCGCCCTCCGGCGCAAAGGTGTAAGGGTCCTCCTCCCAGGCCGCCGCCTCCTCGGGATATTTCTTGTCCACTTCCCGCCGGGTCAGCTGTTCCCAGTGCCCGTGCGAGATCTCGCGCAACCCATCGCGCTTCACCACCTCCAGCCCGTGCGGCTCCGCGATGATGCTCGCCGTCTCCACCGTCCGGCCGAGCGGCGACGCATAGACCGCCGTCACCTTTTCCGTGCGCAGACGTTGCGCCAGCGCGCGGGCCTGGCCGCGGCCTTCATCGGACAGCTCCACATCGGTCGCGCCCGCGAAACGATCTTCCGCGGTCAACACCGTCGCTCCATGGCGGATCAAAAAGATGCGTGTGCTCATGGCGGCCACGGTAGCCAGGTCACGCAAAAGTGGAATCGCAAACTTGCCCGGCAACGCGGGATGGGAACCTCGACCCGCCTTGGCCTCGAGGCATCGCAGGGAGCAACCCGGCGATCGACGCCCTCATCCTCGACGTGTGGGACACGATCGAATTCAAGCTCCGCGCCTTGGACGGCCCGAGCCGCCGCCGCCGCGGCCGTGAATGGGGCATCGTCTACCTCACCCGTCCCGGCGAACCCGCCGATCCCGAAGAGCCCGCGACGCCCGAAGCCCCCGCCGCCCCCGCCGGCGGTAGCCCGCCGGCGCCATGACAAAGCCGCCGCCCGGTCACGGAACAACGCCGCAGACTAGCGAACCAAAAGATTTGGCTCCCTCGACGAATGGCCCTGCTTCCCTTCGGAGCGATCGAGATCGGCGACTCATCTTTCGTGAGACGCCATTGGAACTTCGAGGGGGGCTCGACCCTGCAAAGATGGGGGCGGGCCGGTTGCGTTGGCCGGCTCGTCTCTGGATTTTTCCGCTTGCTCGGTTCCGCCAAACCTGCCAAAACCCCGGACGTGACTCCCCGTCCGTCTTTGCCCGCCAACTCGAGCGCCGTCGTTTCAGGCGAACACCTCGCTCTTCAACCGAGATGCCGAGATTCTAGGACTGACCGAGGGTCAGAGCCATAATCTCGGCGGACTCGTTAGCTTGTCTGTCATCCTCGTCCTGGCCGCGGTTGTTACTCTGACCGGGAGAGGACTACGATCCCGAGAACCCTGAAGTAACCGCAGGACCTATCCGCCATGAACGAACCATCCGAACGCCCCACGAATTCTCTCTACGACTACACCGACAAGAGCGTGCCGCACGCCGGCTACGCCGCGATCGTTTACGGCGTGGTCTCGCTCGTGTCGGGTCTGCTCGCGCTGCTCCGGTTTTTCCTTTATCGCCAGCCGGGGGACAGCGGCATCGTGAACCGCGAATTTGTGAATCAACAGTGGCTCCAGCATACGCCTCTCCTGACCGCGATTACCGTGGTCTTCTGTGTCATCATCGCGGGGATCTCGGGCGCGCTCGCGTTCGGGATCTTTCGCCGGAGCCGTTTTGCGGTGGTGGCGATGATCGGCTTTGTCGTCGTGCTCCAGCTTTATACCTGGCTGGTCGCGCTCTCGATTGGGGGCTCGCTCGTGAGCATTATCGTGGTCGCGTTTCTCGTCCGCGGGGCGCGGCGGATGTTCCAGGATCACGCCGAGCGCGTTTAGCCGGCGTCTGCGCCTCGGGACGGCCTTCCTTCTGACAGCTCCACGTCCGTCGCCTCGGCGAAACGATCGGATCAGGGAGAAAACGGCTTCTTCGGGCGATACACCCGGGGGTCCGGCGTGGCTACCGGTGGCGGCGGCGCTACGGTGGGCGGCGGGGGAATCTCCACCGCCGGCATGGGCGCGACAAAGTCTCCGCCCCGCAAGGTCGCGACGATGAGGGTGGACTGGCGCGGGTTCCAGCGGTAACCGATGCCAAAACTGAGCGGGGCCGGGTTGCTCTGCTGGTAGAGACCGTACAACTGCGGCTGGTAATACTGTTTGAAGAGCTCGATCGGCCCGGCATAGCTGCCGAAATAACGCAGGAGCCAACGGCCCGAGTCAAAAGCCGAGATCGGGATCCCGGAATCGTCCTGCACGATCGCCTTGCTGTGCTGGAGGAGAAAATCGCGCACCCGAGTGAAGCCATTTTCGAACATCAGATACGAGGCGGATTTGAGCAGGCTCCCGCCGGTGCCCTGCGCCTCGCAAAATTTCAGGAAGCCGGGCTGGTTGCGGATGCCTTCATTGGAAAGATCGGTCGTGAAATAATAAAGAGTCTGCGCGGCGCCGCCCGGCCCGCCCACGAAAGTGACCTTCACCCCGGGCGTGACGCTCTTCGACTTGTCGTTAGGCGAAGCCGGTTCCACTCCGCCGTTCTTATTCAGCGTGATAAAGCTGATGTCGGTGATCGTTTTCCCGGCCCGGGCGAGGAAGACATAAAAGATTGGCAGCGTCCCTTGGAGCTGCTCATTTTGCAGGTCGCTCTTCATGTCCTTGGTGATGAAAAAGGAAAAACTCAGGACGCTGTTAAGCGATCTTTGGAGGTTTTGCAGGATAGGCGCGAGCGCCGGGCCGCCGAAACGCAGGACGTCGGGGAGTTGCCCGATCGGTTCCGTGCCGGCCAGGATGTAGCTACTGGCATTGGGGAAAAACTGATGGGCGTAGAGAAGATCCGGGCCGCTAAACATGTAGAAGACGACCGGGAGCGGCTGGGTGGCGTCGGGCAGATAATTCACTTCCCACTCGCGGATGCCGGTGAACTGGCGGGCGGCCAGTTTCGCCCAGGCTTCATCGAAAAAACTCGCGTGCTGTTGCCAGGCGGGATCGAGGGTGAGCCCGGCGAGCGGTGAGCCTTCCGAAACCGGCAGCCCGGCGATGAACCGCGCCGTGTCGTTGACGGAGGCGGGACCGGCCGGCACGCTCGAGAAGGCGGCGGGCGGCGGGGCCACCGGCGCCTGGGTCGCAGGGATCGGCGCCGACGGCGGCGCGACCTGAGGCACGAGCTGCGGCGCCGGCGTTCCCGCGGGTTCGACGGGAAGAGCGCGGCGAATTTCCTGCGCCTCCAGCCCGGCCGGGACGGCGCCAAGGAGAAGCAGCGGGATTAGCCTAACGATGAGCGATGTGGAAAATTTCACAGGGTGGTTTGGCCGGCTGTCGCCCCCTCAGCGGGACGCACCTGCCGGCTCGGTGCCGTCCGCGCTGCGCGCGACCCGCTGGCGCAAGCTCACGACTTCCGAAAACATGCGCAAGCTGTCACGCACGATGTGGACCTTGCTGCCTTCGTTATGATCCCAGCGCACCGGCACCTCGAGCATGCGCAGGCCGGCGCGGCGTGCGAGGAAGAGCAGCTCGACGTCGAAACCGAAGCCGTCGATCTGCGCCTGCTCGATGATCGGCCGAGCCGCCTCCATCCGGAAGGCCTTGAAGCCGCACTGCGTGTCGGAGAAGGGCAGCCCGGTGGTGAGGCGGACAATGCCGTTAAAGACCTTGCCGCCCTGCTCGCGGCGCCAGGGCTGGCGGCTGCCGATCAGGCTGCGATCGAGCGCGCGCGAGCCAAAGACAATGTCGTAAGCGCCGGCCTCGATCGGCTCGACGATCTTTGGCAACTCCGTAATCGGGGTGGAAAGATCAGCATCGGAAAAAAGCGCGATCGGCGCCTCCGCCGCAAGCAGGCCGGCGCGGACGGCGTGCCCTTTCCCGCGGTTCTCGGTGAAGCGCAAAACGCGCGCCGGCACGTCGGGATGGCGGGCAAAAAATTCTTCCGCCACCTC
>JALYQE010000308.1 GCA_030855965.1 Verrucomicrobiota bacterium
TGCGTCACTGGAATAGCGATTCATCACTAAGCCCTGCACCGTCACGTTGTCAGCGGAGAGAATCAGCCCCCGTCCTCCCCCTGTGGTACCGTTAATCTCGATCAAGAGCACCGCATTGTTACCCTCATCGAGCGTGTTCGCACTTGTTCCGGGTTGGGTATAGCCGTCGATCGTCACGGTTTCCGTGATGCTGGGCAGGGCACTGGCCGGGGTGATCGTGTGCACGCCACCGCCGGGGATGTTGAATGCGATCGTGTCGGCACCCGCCGCCGCGTTCGCATCCTCGATCGCCTGACGGAACGAGCCGGGGCCGCTGTCGTCGGTATTGGTGACGGTGAAGGTCGCTGCGCCCACCGGGAGCGCCACGAGGGTGAAGGTGAACGCGAGACAGGCAAGCCGGACTCGCACGATTTCTCCAAAGACCAGCGTTGAGGCATTTTTTGTCATGACGCTTTTTTACCGTCCAAAAGCGCGCCCCGTCCTTAAAGGTTGACTTAATTTATGTTAAATGTTCCAAAACTGGGCGTGGCGCGGCCAGATCCCCAAGGCGTTCGGCATTTCTTCGAGTTTGGCGCCTTTCGTTTGGAGCCAGACCGGCGTCGCTTGTGGCGCGACGGCAATTTGGTGCCGCTTTACCCCAAGGCGGTCGAGGCGCTGACTATCCTGGTCACGCATGCCGGTGAGGTCCTGCCGCGCGAGCGGCTGATGGAGGCCTTGTGGCACGACAACATCGTTGAGGATTCAAATCTCACCGTCGCGATTTCCCATTTGCGAAAGGTCCTGGCGGAAAATGGCGGGGGCACGGGGGATTTCATCGAGACCATTCCGCGGGTCGGATATCGTTTTATCGCAGAAGCGCACGAGGTGATCGAGCCGATCGTTTTCGCGTCCAACAATCGCAGCAACGGCGAGGTCAAGACGGTCGCGACCGAGGAGGAGGCGAAGTTCGCGGTCGTGCCGGACGAGGTCGCGTCGCTCGTTCCAGAAGCAAAGGCTCGCTTTAGCCGGAAAACGCTTTGGTTGGCTGGGCTGGGCACCGCCGCCGCAGTCGTGGCGGCCGTAATTTTGTTCTACACGCTGGGCGGGGACCGTCCGATCGAACCTTCCTCGATCACTTCAGTGGCGGTCCTGCCGCTCAAGACTCTGACCGGCAGCGCGGAGCAGGATTATTTGGTCGATGGATTAACCGAAGGCCTGATTCATTCCCTCTCGCGGCTGAAAGATTTGAAGGTCATCTCACGCAGCTCGGTTTTTGTCTTCAAGAACAAGGAGATCGATCCGCAAGAGGTTGGGCGCCGCCTCGGGGTAATGGGATTGATCGAGGGCAGTGTGCAGAAGCGGGACAATCGTGCGCGGGTGCTGCTCCGGTTGGTGAGCACGAAAGACGGCAAGGTCCTTTGGTCGACCGAAACCAGCGAGCAGCCGATGAACGATCTCTTGAAAGTCGAAAATGGCCTGGCCCGAAAAGTGTCCGCCGCCCTTCGCCCGCAGCTTGAAAAGGAACAGTCCGCGAACCTCGCCCGCGGCCAGACCGCGGTGCCGGAGGCGCACCAGGCTTACCTCAAGGGCCTTTATTTTTGGAACAAGCGCACCTTCGACGATCTGCAAAAGAGCGTCGGCTATTTCAACCAGGCGATCGCGAAAGACCCGGGCTACGCGCTCGCTCACGCCGGACTCGCGAACGCTTACGCGTTGCTCAACTACTACGGCGGTTCCGAGCCGGATCAGACTTATCCCAAGGCGAGAGAGGCTGCGCAGCGCGCCATCAAACTGGATCCGAGCCTCGCCCAGGCGCATACGGCGCTCGCCTACATCATGCGCGCTTACGATTGGGATTGGGCCGGAGCCGAGCGCGAATTCCAACGGGCCATCGCGCTCAATCCCAACTACGCCACGGCGCACTTCTGGTACGGGGAGCAGTTGAGTCTGCTCGGTCGATTCGATGAGGGGATCGCTGAGATCCAGCGCGCCGAGGAGATCGATCCGCTTTCGCCGATCATTTCCGGCAGCGTGGGCTGGGCCTATCACATGGCCCGGCAACCCGATCGCGCCATTGCTCAATTGCGGAAGGCGCTCGAGCTGGACCCCAACTACGCCATGACGCACTTCTATCTCGGGATGGCGTATGAAGGGAAAGGGATGTCCGAAGAGGCCATCGCCGCCTACCGGAAATCGCAGGAGATTTCTCCTTTGGGTCCGGGAATCGTTGGGCTCGGTCACGCCTACGCGGCCTCGGGCCGGCACGACGAAGCGCGCCGCATCCTGCAGCAACTGGTGGAGCGCGTGGCTCATCATCAAGCTCGGCCGACCGGTGTGGCGATCGTCGCGGCGGGTCTGAACGACGCCGACACCGCCTTTGCATGGCTCGAACGAGCCTATGAGGAGCGCGCGGAGGGCGTCATGTATCTCAAGGCGCAACCATATTTCGATAATCTTCGGTCCGATCCGCGGCGGCCCGCCTTTCTCCAGCGCATCGGCCTCGCCGAACTCTGAGACGTGTTTGGCGGCTATTCATAACGTAGCGCGACCATCGGATCGACCCGGGTGGCACGACGGGCCGGGAACCAGCAGGCCAGGACGGCGACCGAGGCGAGCGCGACGATCGCGGCGAGCAGGGCTGCGGGGTCGAGGCCGCCGGTGTCATAAAGCAGGCTGGTCAAGGCGCGACCAGCGCCGAGTGCGCCTAACAAGCCTAGCGCGAGCCCGACCCCAACGAGAAACAAGCCGCGCCCGAGTGCGAGACGGAAGACATCGCGCCGTGGCGCGCCGAGGGCGAGCCGAATCCCGAATTCGCGCGTCCGCTGCGTCACACTCAACGCCATCACGCCATAGAGCCCGACGCTGGCCAGGACGAGGGCAAGGGCGGCGAAGGTGCCGAGCAACGTCATCGTCAGGCGGCGGGTGGCGAGGCTTTGCGCGATGTTCTTCGACATGGTCGAGATGTTCGCGACCGGCTGGTCGGGATCGAGGCCTTGCGCTTCGCGCA
>JALYQE010000001.1 GCA_030855965.1 Verrucomicrobiota bacterium
CTCCACCACTTTTTTACGGGAAACTTTCCCGTCCCCGGCCGGAAGCGCTCGACGCATCTGGCGCAGGCCATCCGCCAACCTCGCAACGGCGCGATCGCCCTGGAGGCTGCCGCTCATGTTGGCCAACTGCTCCTCGAAGTAGTCCAGCAGCACCGGTTGCCGCAGAAGCTGGGCGTTTTCCTCCGAGTATCTTTGGCGCAAAAGCGCGGTCAGCGCTTCCGTGCCCCGCAACCAGCCGCCCAGGCTCACGAGATGCGCGAGCGGTTCGCTGTGGATGCGGTCCATCCCGTTTTGCACATCGGGCAGGACCTTGTCCCACTCGGCTCGCACCGCCGTCCAGTCGCCGCTTTCCGCGTGATCGATGATGCTGCCACTGCGCCGCAACACGGCCCGCTCGATCCCCAGCCCCCGCGCCAGGGTGCGAAGCGAGCGGCCGATACTTTTCGTCTCGGCGAGGTCACGCGCTTCCACCGCGACAAACCCTTCCGCGATCAACGCGCCCAGAAGGAGCGCGTTTTGCGCCTGCGTCCCGGGCGGGCGCCAGTCGGCCAGCTCCGGCCGCTGCACCTCGAGCCAGTTGGAATGGGCGAAGCGGTCGAGGGTAAGAAAAATTTCGCGCGGAACGGGGACGAGTACGCCGCGCACGATCGCGGCCTGCGGCGGCAAGTCCCGGGGTTCGTTAGGCGAGTCCGCTCGCGCGCCGGGCGCAAAACTCCAGGCCGCGAGACTGAAGAGAAGGATCAATTTTCGATTCATGGTCGTTCTATGCTACCGGGCTTCCCAATCTGCGCGCGCGCGCACTTTGGCGCGACGAATTTTGTTCAATCCGGTGAAACTTGTCCTGGTCTCCCTGCAGGAGATAACGGCAGGTCGGTTTGCCTAACGAATTGCAACCGAGGAACTCGCGGATCCGGGCCCGGACCGCCGCGTGGCAAACTGGTGCGCCCCTTCGTAAACATGCAGGTAATCAGACGCGCCCCGAAGCGCCGCGCCAAGGGAAGGGCAAAATCCAGGGCCCGGAGCGATTCCCCCGAAAGATTCGAGCGGCGCTACCATACTTGTGAGGCGCAGCGGATCGCTGAAAACGAGGCGCTCGGTCGAGAGGATTCCCCGTTGGATTGCCGCTTCCGAGACGGCCTCTGTTTCGTTTCCGTGCTCATGAATCAGCCTCGCTGAGCAGCGGGACGGGGCTTATCGCAGGTTGCGAAAAGGCCGCCATTTCTTGCCCCGCGGGAGCAAACGAGTGGCGCGGGCTTGCGGAGGGCGGGAGCCATCGTGCGGGAATGATGGTAACCTGCCTCATGACGCTCGAACCGGAGTCCCACTCTTTTTTGAGAGGGCTCTTGCCGGAGCAGCGTGCTGCGCTCAGGAGCATTGCCACCCGCCGGCAGTTCCGTCCGGGTGAAGTGATCCTGCGGCAGCGGGAAACGGCGGACCAATTTTATCTCATCGAGGAGGGCTGGGTGAGCCTGGATTATGACCTGCCGCGCCAACACCTGGTGAAAATCCAGGAGATCGGGCCAGGCGAAGCGCTCGGCTGGTCCTGGCTCGCCCCGCCTAACCACTGGCAATTCAGCGCGACCGCGATCGATTCCGTGACCGCGAGTGTTTTTCCGGTCGAGGCATTGCGTGATCTTTTCGCGCGCGCGCCGTCGTTAGGCTACGCGCTCATGGAACGAACGGCGCAGGCTTTACTGGAACGCCTCCAGGCGACGCGGCACAAGCTGCGGGTCTACGTGGAACGGGCGAGCGGCGATGAAAACACCCAGCAGGTTTCTTGAATTATCACTCCTGCAGGCCACCTGCTCCCAATCCTATTGCGGGCAGTGCGGTTGACGAATCTGCTCAATACCCGCACCTAGTTGTCCCGTAAATTGATATGAAATTCCGACGGAAAACTGACGATCGCGTTTTGGTGATCGGCGTTTTCCAGGGTTCGGAGACCGGCCGGGCGGTGCTGAAAAAGCTTCGGCACGCCCGATTTCATCGGGCTGCGGCCATCCGGCTTTCGCCCAAGGGGAAACGGCGGATCAACGAAATAGGAGTCTCCGCGCTGGGTGGCGCGATGGTCGCGGCCCTCCTCGGGCTGGCCTTGGGCGCATTGATTTCTTGTCTGCGCGGGGTGGAGATTGGTCAACCGGCGTTGCTGCAATTGGCCGCGTTCGTTTTCTCGGGCGCGCTGGCTGGATGGGTTTTCATCCGGTTGCGTCAAGAGCGCGTCGCTCCCGCCAGCGTGAATCGCTACGCGCGCCTCATCCTGCGCGATGAAATGATGGTCCTGGCCGAGGTGGAGACGGACGAGGCCGCGCGTCTGCTTGCGATCCTGCGCGAGGTCGGCACGGAACCGCCGGTGACGTTCGCCTTTCATCCGCCGTCCTCCTTCCCTTTCGAAGCGACCACGCGATTGCTCTGGCCGGAGCGACCTTCGACCCAGCGTTTGGCGGAGAACGCCGCGCGCCTCGCGCACGAAATCGCGGTCAGCCGGGAAGCGAAGCCACGCGGGCCGTCGTTCCTGCGCCGGCTGCGCGAGGTCGAGCAGGCCCTGGAATGGGCGAACGCGAGTCTCACGATGTCAGCGGAAGTGCATCACGCTTTCACCCTCTCGGCGGAATGGCTGCTCGATAACGCCTACCTCATCCGCGAACAGGTGACCGATCTGCGACAGAGTCTCCCGCGCGAATCTTATGGCCAGCTGCCGCTCATCACCTCGGGTGCGCAAGCGGGGTTGCCGCGGGTTTACCGCGTCGCCGCGGAAATCGTGGCCGAAAGCGGCGGCGCGCTCGACACGGAGATCATCCGGAAATTTCTCGACGCCTTCCAGGCCGTCACGCCGCTGCACATCGCTGAGCTCTGGGCCCTGCCCCTGATGCTGCGTCTGCACTTGCTCGAGTGTCTGCGCACGCTCGCGCTCCAGGTCGAGGAACACCAAAGCCAGAGCGAGCAGGCGGATTTTTGGGCGAACCGGCTCATCGCGGCCGTGCGCCACAATTCGCCGCGGCTGCTTCGGGTGATGGAAGAACTAATCGAGCGTTATCCCGAGCCGGCGCCGCATTTTGCGAGCGAGCTGGTGGCGCATCTCTACGATGAAGAGGCCGCGCTCCTGCTCGTGAGCGGCTGGCTGGAACGCACGCTGCGCGCGCCGCTTCTCGAGGTGATGCAGCAGGAACACCGGCGCCAGGCCGTCCAGCAGACCTCTCTCGCCGCGCTCATCAATAGTTCCCGCCGCCTGGCGCAGATCCAATGGCGCGAGCTTTTCGAAGCGACCAACTGGGCGGAAAGAGAACTGGCCGCGGATCCCGCCGGCGTTTATGACCGCCAGGATTTTGAGACGCGCGATCGCTGCCGCAGCGCGGTGGAGGAAATTGCGCTCTGGTCGCGGAGTTCGGAGCAGGAAATTATCGGCCGGGCGCTAACGCTGGCGCAGGCCGGGCAAGACGAAGTCACGCGCCAAGTTGGTTATTATTTGATCGATGCGGGCCGGCCGGCACTGGAGCGCGCGACGCATGCCAGGGTGTCCGTGGGAGAACATTCGCGCCGCTGGCTGCGCAGTCACGCCGCGCTCGCTTATTTCGGAAGTTTCCTCCTGCTCACGATCGCGTTGGTAGCGGCGCCGCTCCTTTTCGTTGCTCAATCGGTTCCTACTCTCACGCTCGCGCTCCTTGGTGTTCTGATCCTCCTGCCGGCGAGTGAGCTGGCCGTGCTGGCCGTGAATCATTTCGTTACCGTAGTCCTGAAACCGGAGCTGCTGCCGAAGATGTTTTTCAAAAAGAGCGGCATCCCCGACGACTGTCGCACCCTCGTGGTGGTGCCGACGGTCCTGACCGCGCCAGAGGCGATCGCAAACGAACTGACCCGCCTCGAAATCCGCTTCCTCGGCAACACGAATGCGAATCTCTGTTTTTCGCTCCTGACCGATTTCGCCGATGCCCCGCAACAGAGCATGTCCGAGGACGCGGAGTATCTCGAGATCGTCCGGCGCGGGATCGAAGAATTGAATCGCCGCCATGGCGCGGGGCGGTTTTTTCTTTTCCATCGCGGGCGCGCGTGGAGCGAGAGCGAGCGGCGCTGGATCGGCTGGGAACGCAAGCGCGGCAAGCTCGAGGACCTCAATCGTTACCTCTCCGGCGCATCCGCGCCCGAGCTGAAAGGATTTCTCGGCGCGGGCGAGCGCGCGCAGCTCGAGGGCATTCGCTTCGTCATCACCCTCGATGCCGATACGCAACTCCTCCGGGGCACGGCCCGGCGGTTGATTGAAACGCTCGCGCATCCACTCAACCAGGCGCGGCTTTCGCCCGATGGCCGGCACGTGGTCCGGGGTTACACGATCATTCAACCGAGCGTCAGCGCTTCGCTCCCGAGCGCGACGGCGACATGGTTTTCACGCATCTTTGCCGATCCGCGCGGGATCGATCCCTACACCCATGCCGTCTCCGATGTTTACCAGGATCTGGTCGGTGAAGGCAGCTATCACGGCAAAGGCATCTACGAGTTGCGGACTTTTCATCGTCTGTTGTCGGAGCGATTTCCCGAGGCGCATCTACTCAGCCACGATCTGCTCGAGGGCAGCCATGTGCGCGTCGGGCTGGCGACGGATATCGAGCTGCTGGATGTTTTTCCAAGCAGTTACATCGCGTGGTGGCACCGCCAGCACCGGTGGATTCGCGGCGACTGGCAAATTATCGATTGGCTGAAGCGGCGCGTGCCCACGGCCGGCGGTGCCACGAAACCGAACCCGCTGTCCACTTTTAATCAGTGGAAGATCTTCGACAATCTGCGCCGCAGCCTCGTCCCGCCAGCAACCGTGGCGTTGCTCCTCGCAGGCTGGTTGCTCACCCCGGTGCCGATCCTTTGGAGCGCCATCATCGCCGCGCTCATGCTCTGGCCGGCCCTCAACTCCGTGGTCGGTCTTCTCCTTAAGCCTACGCCGCCCGGGACGCGGTTTTGGCGGGGTCCGCGCGACAGTCTGCTGCGCTCGATCTTCGCCATTATTTTCCTGCCGGATTACGCCGGCATGGCGCTCGACGCCATCGTGCGGGTCGCGTACCGGCGCATCAAATCGCATCGGCTGCTGCTCGAATGGGAGACGGCGCAGGACGCCCATCAACGCGCCCGGAACCGGCAGTCGCAATTCGTTCTCTATCGACTTTGGATCCCGGCCGTCTGCCTCCTGCTCTTTCTCGGGGCGCTGTCGCGCGGACCGACGGCGACCGGAGCGATCGCGCCGTTCCTCCTTTTGTGGGCGCTCTTTCCGCTCGCCGTGGTCCTGATCAACCGGCCCGCGAGAAGCTGGCGCGGCGGAATCCTGACAACGGACGATCGGCGCTTCCTGCGCGCCGCGGCCCGGCGAACCTGGCGCTACTTCGATGAATTTGTGGGGCCCCAAACTTCCTGGCTGCCGCCGGACAACGTCCAGGAAACGCCGATCCAGGAAGTGTTCCTGCGCACGTCACCGACCAACATCGGGCTCTGGATGCTGGCGACGGTGGCGGCGAACGACTTCGGCTACATCACGATCGACGACCTTGTCATGCGCAACCTCGGCACCGTCGCGACGATGAACCGGCTCGAGCGTTTCGAGGGGCATCTCTTCAACTGGTATGACCTGAGCAAGCTGGAACCGTTGCATCCGCGCTACGTCTCGACCGTGGACAGCGGCAACCTGCTCGCCAGTCTCTGGACATTCGAAAGCAGCGGCGCAGAGCTGGCGGAGCGCCCGCTCCTCGAAGCGCGCGCGCTCCGCGGCCTGGCCGACACGATCGATGTGCTCCGGCAAATCGCCACGAGCCGGAAGGAACCGGAATATTCGCCCGCGTTCCTCCGCCTCGTGGAACTTACCACCGGCGTGCCCACGAACCTGGAGGACATCATCCTGCGCCTGCGCGAGGCGCGTCAGCCCGCGGAAGATCTTCTCCAGCGCTATCGCGAGCGCGAAGCCGATCCGCGCACTTATTGGGCGGAGCAGATTTCAAAACAGGTCACAGCCTGGAATGCCGTGATCGACAAATACCTTCGCCCGGTCGAAATCCTGATGACGCCGCCGGCGCAATTGATGTCGTTAGGCGAAGCGGCGCACGAATCGCGGCGCGAAGCGCTCGCGGCCACTTTCTCGCTCCGCCAAATCGCGACCGAGGGCATCCCGGGGCTCGTCCCGCTCCTCGCTTTTCATGACCGCAAAGAACAACCGGAGATTCCTCCCGACGTCCGTGACTGGCTCAACTCGCTCGTGAGCGAGGCGGAACGCGCGCGCCAAAGAGCCTCGGAGCAGCTCGCGCACCTGGAGGACTTGCTCGCCCGCTGCCATCAGCTGGGCGAGGAGATGGGGCTGCGGTTTCTCTACGATGAGGAGCGGCGGATTTTTGCCATCGGCTACCAGGTGGCGGAACGGCGGCTCGACAATTCCTTCTACGACCTGCTCGCGAGCGAAGCTCGCCTAACGAGTTTCCTGGCGATCGCGCGCGGGGAAGTGCCGGTGGAACATTGGTGGGCCCTGGGCCGCCCTTTCGGCTCCGCTTACGGCCGGCTTCCGCTCCTCTCCTGGAGCGGGACGATGTTCGAATACCTCATGCCGTTGCTCTTCACCCAGACGCACGAGAATTCGCTCCTCGATCGCGCCTGTCACGACGCCGTCCGCTGTCAGATGGGATATGCCCAGGAAAGCAGCGTGCCGTGGGGCATCTCGGAATCCGCTTTCAGCGCGCTCGACCGGCATAACGTTTATCAATACCGCGCTTTTGGTGTGCCGGCCCTGGCTTTGAAACGCGGCCAGGACGACGACCTCGTCATCGCTCCCTACGCCGCTGCGCTCGCGCTCGGCGTGGCACCAGTCGAGGCCGTGAAAAATCTCCGCCGGCTGGCCTTGCTCGGCGACTCCGAGTTCCTCGGCGAATGCGGCTACTACGAGGCGATCGATTACTCGCGCCGGACCGAGCCGGGCGGCGCCGCCGGGATCATCATTCGTTGCTACATGGTGCATCACCAAGGCATGTCGCTGCTCGCTTACGACAACGCTTTGCATGACAACATCATGCGGAAACGTTTCCACAGCGACCTGCGCATTCGCGCGACCGAACCGCTCCTGCACGAGCACATCCCGGAACAAATTTTGCCAGCCACCGCCGAGGTGCACGAAGAGCGGCCCACGCCGCGCACGATGCCGGTCCTCGGTCCCGCGGTCGTCAAGCAAACGCCCGACATTGCCGCGCCGCGTCTCCATCTGCTTTCCAACGGAGCCTGCTCGGTCATGATCACGAACTCCGGCGGCGGTTCCCTGCGCTGGATGGACCTGGACGTGACCCGCTGGCATGCCGACACGACCTGCGACGTGCCCGGAGCCACCTGTTACTTTCGCGACCTGGAGAGCGGCGCGGTCTGGAGCAACACCCATCAACCGGTGCGCAGCGAGGAGCGCCGTTATACCTGGAGTTTTACCCCGGACAAAGCGGAACTCCGGCGCCGGAGCGGACCGTGCGAGACCATGACGGAAATCGTCGTCTCCGCGGAAGACGATGCCGAAATCCGGCGCGTCACGCTGGTGAACACTTCGCGCAAAGCGAGCCGGCTGGAATTAACCAGCTACCTCGAACTCGCGCTCGCGCCGCACCGGACCGATCGCGCGCATCCCGCCTTCAACAAACTCTTCATCGAAACGGAGTGGCTCCCGCAAGGCCACGCCCTCATCGCCCATCGCCGCCTGCGCGCGCCCGACGATCGCCCGATCTGGACCGGGCATCTCATGGTCGCGGCCACTTCCTTCGACGGGCCGATCGAGTTCGAAACTGATCGCGCTCGATTCATCGGCCGCGATCGCACCCTGGAGCGGCCGGTCGCGCTTTTCCGCAGCCTAACGAACAGTGTCGGCACCGTGCTCGATCCGGTCTTCAGTCTGCGCCGCCGGGTCACGATCGCGCCTAACGAGCGCTTTCAATTTGCCATCGTCACGGTGGTGGCGGAATCGCGCGAGGCGGTCGTGGCCCTGCTCGAGCGCTACGCGGAGTTTGCGACCTGCGCCCGCGCCTTTGAGACCGCCTGGACCCATTCGCAACTCGAGATGCGCCGGCTCCACATTCGCCCGGCGGACATGCAGACCTTTCAACAACTGGCCGCGCTGATTCTCTTCCCGCAAGCGCAGCTGCGGCCACCTCCGGCGCGTCTCGGTCGCCAGGCGGAAGGCCAGCGCGCGCTCTGGCGACAAGGCATTTCCGGCGACTTGCCGATCGTCGTAGTGATGATCGCGCACCTGCGCGACGTCGAAGTGGTGCGCGAAATTTTGAACGCGCACACCTTCTGGAATCTGCGCGGCTTGAAGGTCGATCTCGTGCTCGTGAGCGAGGAGCTGCCCAGTTACGACGACCCGTTGACCAATCACCTGCGCCGGCTCACCGAAGCGCGGGCGGTCCTCACCGGGATGAATCAACCGGGCGGCGTTTATCTCCGTTCCGCCAGCATGGTTTCGAAGGAAGAATTGATCGCCCTGCAGGGCGCTGCGCGGATGGTCCTGGTCGCCGCCCGCGGCACCTTGCGCCAGCAACTGGCCGCGACCACGCCGGTGGCGACCAAGCCGAAATTGTTGCTCCCCGCCCGGCAGTTCCGCGATGAACCTTCCGCGCCGCTCCCTTTCATGGAGCTGAATTATTTCAACGACCTCGGCGGTTTTACCGCGGACGGAAAAGAATATGTCATCTACCTCGGGCCCGGCCGTCAGACCCCGCTGCCCTGGATTAACGTCATGGCCAATCCGAGTTTCGGCGCGCTGGTTTCGGAAGCCGGCGGCGATTGCGTCTGGGGCAGCAACAGCCAGAGCGATCGCCTGACGCCGTGGTCGAACGATCCCCTCTCCGATCCGCCCGGCACCGCCATTTACATTCGTGACGACGACATGGGGATCACGTGGTCGCCCATGCCCCAGCCGATCCGCGAGGATGACGCTTATCGCGTGCGGCACGGGCAGGGATACACCGCCTTCGAACACAACAGCCACGCGATCGAACAACGCTTGCTCAATTTCGTGCCGGTCGACGATGCCGGCGGACAACCGTTGCGCTTGCAGCGGCTGCGTCTGCGCAACAACTCATCGCGCCGCCGCAAATTGACCGTCACCTCCTACGCCACGCTCGTTCTCGGATCCGATCCCGAGCAAACCAGCATGCACCTGGTGACGAAATGGGATCTGCAAAGCCAGAGCATTTTTGCCCGCAATGCATTCGACCCGGATCTGTGCGAGCGCGTCACCTTCGCCACCTCCACTCCGGCGCCAGCTTCCTTCACCGGCGACCGCACCGCTTTCATCGGGCGCAATCATTCGCTGCGTGACCCGGTCGCGATGGAACATGAGCGATTGACCGGCGACGTGGGCGCGGGTCTGGATCCGTGCGCCGCGGTGCAGGTGAAAATCGAGATCGATCCGGGACAAACCGCGGAGGTGATTTTTCTGCTCGGGCAAACCGAGAATGAAGCCAGGGCGCGCGCGCTGGTGGAACGATTCCGCGATCCGGCCAACGTCGAAACCGCCTTCCAGGAGACCCGCCAATGGTGGGACAAACTCCTGGGCACAATCGAAGTGGAAACGCCCGAGCTTTCCACAAATCTCCTGCTCAACCGCTGGCTTCTTTACCAGACTCTGAGCTGCCGGGTGTGGGGCCGCACCGGGCTCTATCAATCGAGCGGGGCCTACGGCTTCCGCGACCAGTTACAGGATGTGATGGCGTTGGTTCATGCCGCGCCGCAGCTCGCCCGCGAACAGATCTTGCGCGCGGCCGCGCGCCAGTTTGTCGAAGGCGATGTCCAACACTGGTGGCATCCGGGCACCGGCGCAGGCGTTCGCACCCGGATCAGTGACGATCTCCTCTGGCTTCCTTTTGTGACGGCGCATTACGTCGACGCGACGGGCGATAAAGCCATTCTCGATCAGATGGTGCCGTTCCTCGAAGGCGAACTGCTCAAGCCGGAACAGACCGAGAGCCTCTTCGTTCCCGCCGTTTCCCATACCGAAGGTTCGTTGCTTGAACATTGCCGGCGCGCCATCGCGCGCGCTGCCACCGCGGGCGCGCACGGGCTGCCCTTGATCGGCACCGGCGACTGGAACGACGGTCTCAACCGGGTCGGAGTCGCCGGCCGGGGTGAGAGCGTCTGGCTGGCGTGGTTTGAAATTTGCGTGCTGCGCGATTTCGCCGCGCTCCTCACCCGGCCCGAATTCAGTGAAGAAGCAAAGACCTGTCGCGCCCGCGCCGTGGAGTTGGCGAAAGCTGTCGAGGCCGGGGCGTGGGATGGGGCTTGGTATCGGCGCGCATACTTCGACGACGGCACTCCGCTCGGCTCAAAGGAAAACATCGAAGCCAAAATTGATTCGCTCCCGCAAACCTGGGCCGCCATCTCCGGCGTCGCCAACAACGAACGGGTGGAGATCGCATTACGATCGCTCGAGGAAAATCTCGTGCGCGAAGGCGACGCCCTACTCTTGCTTTTTACACCGCCGTTCGACCAGACCACCGCCGATGTGGGCTACATCAAAGGTTACCCACCCGGGGTGCGGGAAAACGGCGGGCAATACACCCACGCCGCCACCTGGGTGCCGCTGGCTTTCGCCCGCCGGGGCGATGGCGACAAGGCCGTGAAACTTTTGCGGATGCTCAATCCGATCGAGCGCGCACGGGATAAAAAAAATTGTGAGCGCTACAAGATCGAGCCCTACGTCATGGCGGGAGACATTTACTCGTTAGCCGGACACGTCGGCCGCGGCGGCTGGAGCTGGTACACGGGCGCGGCCGCTTGGACCTATCGCGTCTGGCTCGAGGAAGTGCTTGGCTTCCGACGGCGCGGCGACAAGCTCACGATCGATCCGGTGATTCCGAAAGATTGGGCCGGTTTTAAACTGCGCTACCGGTATCAAAACACGCTCTATCACATCGCGGTGGAGAATCCCGACCACTTCTCCCGCGGTGTCGCTCTGGTGGAGCTGGATGGCGTCGCCGTCCCGGATAAGACAATCATGCTTACCGACGACGGCACGCCGCGCGAAGTCCGCGTCGTCCTCGGCGCGGAACCGGAAGCGACCGCAGAGAAAGCAGCCGAGTTCGCGGAAGTGACCTAGCGCCGGGCAGGTTCGACCGAGCAGCGGGCCTTGATGATGTATTGGTAGGGCAACAGGTCTCGATCCCGCTGGTCGATATCGATCGCAATCACCTTCTTCGCCTGCTTCGCGATCGGGAAAGAAAAGTAACCGCGCTAAGACTCGAGCGCAGCTTGAGCCGCGGCCAGCTTCGCGATCGGAACACGGAACGGGCTGCAGCTGACGTAGGCGAGGCCGAGGCGGTGGCAGAACTTCACGCTCGAAGGTTCGCCGCCATGTTCGCCGCAGATGCCGAGCTTGATATCGGGGCGCGTTTTGCGTCCGAGATCGCGCGCGATTTCCATCAGGCGGCCGACGCCTTTCTGGTCGATTGAGGCGAAGGGATTGTTCGGCACAATATCCAGCTCCGCATAGGCGGGGAGGAAACTGCCGGAATCGTCGCGGCTCATTCCGAGCGTGGTCTGCGTGAGGTCGTTCGTGCCGAAGCTGAAGAATTCCGCGTCCTTCGCGATCTCGTCCGCCACCAGCGCGGCGCGCGGGATTTCGATCATGGTGCCGACGAGATATTTGAATTTCGTCTTCTTCTCTTTCGCCACTTCGGCCGCGACGCGATGGACGATCTCGATCTGGAGCTTCAATTCCCGCGGAAAACCGACCAGCGGAATCATGATCTCGGGCCGCACTTTTTTGCTTTTCTTCTGCACCTCGGCGGCGGCTTCAAAAACGGCGCGCGCCTGCATCTCGGAAATCTCCGGGTAGACAATTCCGAGCCGGCAACCGCGATGCCCGAGCATGGGATTGAATTCGTGCAGCTCACGCACGCGGCGCGAAATGATTTCGACTTTCATCCCGATCTTGCGCGCGAGATCGAGCTGCTGCTCTTTGTCGTGCGGAAGAAATTCGTGCAGCGGCGGATCGAGAAAACGGATCGTCGCTGGCAAACCATCGAGCGCGCTGAAGATTCCAGCGAAATCTTTCCGCTGATATGGGAGCAGTTTTCCGAGCGCCTTGACCCGGGCCTCTTTGCTCTCGGCCAGAATCATTTCGCGCATCGCGTCGATCCGGTTGCCTTCGAAAAACATGTGCTCGGTCCGGCAAAGGCCGATGCCTTTGGCGCCAAACGCGATCGCGTTCTCCACCTGTTCCGGCGTGTCGGCGTTGGTGCGGACATCGAGTTTGCGCGCCTTGTCAACCCAGCTCATGAGCTTGGCGTATTGCTGATAGGTGGCGCTCTTTTTCCCGTCGAGCGAACGATCGACCAGCACCTGCACGATCTCGGAGGCAGCGGTCGTGACTTCGCCGGCAAAAACTTCGCCTGCGGTGCCGTCGATCGAAAGGTAGTCGCCTTCCTTGAGCGTTACGCCGCTCGCGGTCAGGGTGCGCTTTTGATAATCGATCTCGACTCCCGACGCGCCGCAGACGCAAACCTTGCCCATCTGGCGCGCGACCAGCGCCGCGTGCGAGGAGACGCCGCCGCGCGAAGTGAGAATGCCCTCAGCCGCGATCATGCCGCGGAGGTCTTCCGGGGAAGTTTCGACGCGCGCGAGAAGCACTTTGTCGCCGCGCTCGGAGCGGCGGACCGCTTCTTCCGCGCTGAAAACGACGTGACCGGAAGCCGCGCCCGGGCCGGCCGGAAGTCCGCTCGCGATTTTCTTCGCGGCCGCGATCGATTTGCGATCGAAAATCGGCGCGAGCAAATGCGCCAGCGAATCGGCGGGGATGCGTCTGATCGCCATTTCCCTGGTGATGAGTCGCTCATCGACCATTTCGACCGCGATGCGTACGGCCGCGAGGCCGGTGCGTTTGCCGTTGCGGGTTTGCAGGATGTAAAGCCGGTTGTCTTCGACCGTGAACTCGAGGTCCTGCATGTCCTTGAAATGTTTCTCGAGGAGGGCGCGCACTTTCATAAGCGCCTGGTGCGCGGCGGGCATTTCCTCGGCCAGCTTCGCGATTGGGTGCGGGGTGCGGACGCCGGCGACGACGTCTTCGCCCTGGGCGTTGATGAGATATTCGCCGTAGAAAACTTTCTCGCCGCTCGCCGGGTCGCGGGTGAAGGCAACGCCGGTCGCGCTCGTGTCGCCCATGTTGCCGAAGACCATCGTCTGCACGTTGACCGCCGTGCCCCAATCGTGCGGGATGCCGTATTTGCGGCGATAAACGACAGCGCGGTCGTTATTCCAGGAACCGAAAACGGCGCTGATCGAACCCCACAACTGCGCGCGCGGATCCTGCGGAAATGATTTGCCGGTCCGGTCTTTGATCAGGTCCTTGAAGCGCTGGACCATCTCTTTCAAGTCGTCGACCGAGAGCTGAACGTCGGGGAAATTGTGGTTGCCGTAGCGCTTGTCCTTGATGTGCTCGATCACGCTCTCAAACGGGTCGTGATCTTCGCCCGCGCGTTTCTGCACGCCCATCACGACGTCGCCGTACATTTGCAGAAAGCGGCGGTAGGAATCCCAGGCGAAACGCGGGTTATCGGTCGCCTTCGCGACGATCTCGACCACGGTGTCATTCATCCCGAGGTTCAGGATCGTGTCCATCATCCCGGGCATGGAGTCGCGCGCGCCGGAACGGACGGAAAGGAGAAGCGGGCGCTGTTTGTCGCCGAGCTTTTTGTTGACCGATTTCTCGACCTTGGCCAGCGCCGCCTCGACCTCGGCCTCGAGGCCTTTCGGATAGGCGCGTTTGTTCTCGGAAAAGTAGGTGCAGACCTCGGTCGTGATTGTGAATCCCGGCGGGACGGGCAACCCGATGCGGGTCATCTCCGCGAGGTTGGCGCCTTTGCCGCCGAGGAGCGGCTTCATGCTGCCCGCGCCGTCGGCCTTGCCGTCGCCGAAGTAGTAAACGTTGCGCTTCGATTTGGCGGCGGCGGGTTTCGATTTCGAGCGGGATGATTTGGATTTAGTGGCCATGGGAAAATAGAAGTTCGCGCTGGAAGCGCACGCTAAGGCGCGAGGAAAGAGTGTCAACGCGCCAGGCGAAAGGCCGGCGCGTTCCTTTCGTTACACGCGGGCTAGGCCGGCTCGGAGGCGAGGACGTCGTCGATCGCGTCGGCGAAATCGTCGACCCCCGACATCGGGACGATGATGACATTGCGATGGCCCTGGCTGTCTTCGGTGATGCGGAGGAATTTGCCGCGGCCATTCTCGCGCAGGTCGATCGAAAAGAGCTTTCTCTCGATCTGCAACTCTCTTGATTCAATGATGCTATCCATTGGGACGGCGCGGATGTTGAGCCGCGCCCAACGAAAAGGGAAGCAAAATTTTTTGGGACCGGCGGGCCGTCGTTATGCGCTCCGCCCGGCTCGACGGAGTCTTGCCCTACCGGGAGCGGCGTCTCGTCCTAGCAGGAGCGCCGTCTCGCTTGGCGCCGGCCACATTCGACCTCGGCGGTCGCTCGCTCACGATCGCAAAATCGGCCTGCCGCTTGAAGACGTCGATCCGCGCCACCACCACTTTGAGGACGTCGCCCATGGCCAGAATCCGTTTCGATTGCCGGCCGATGAGACGCCGGCGGGTGCCGTCGAAGACGTAGAAGTCGTCATTGAGCGAAGAGACGTGGACCAGGCCGCTGAGGAGGACATCGGGCAGCTCGATGAGAAGCCCGTAGTTGCGCACCTCGATCACGACCGCGCGGAAGACCTGCGGGTTCTTTTCGCTTAACTGCAGCTGGAGGAACTCGAGCTTCTTCATTTTCACCGACTCGTTTTCCGCCTCGGACGCGACTCGTTCGGTCGCCGAGATGTGTTCGGCCACGCCGGCCAGCTCGCCCGCGCCGCGGCGGACGCCGCGCTTACCGTCGCGATCGGCCAGGGTGCGATGCACGACGAGGTCGGCATAACGCCGGATCGGACTGGTGAAATGGGTGTAGTTATTTTTCGAGAGGCCAAAGTGACCCAGCGGCTGGATGGCGTAGCGGGCGCGCTTCAAGCTTTTGAGGAGACCGATCTTGAGCGCCTGCTCTTCCGGTTTGCCGCGGAAAGATTCGAGGAGGCGTTGCAGCTCTTTTCGATTCGTCAGGTCGCCGGCGTTGAAGCCGTAGCTGATGACGAAATCCCGATAGTCAGTCAGCTTGTCGGGATCGGGAGTTTCATGCACCCGGTAAACCGTCGGGACGAGCCGGTTTTTGAGCTCGCTCGCGACCGCTTCGTTAGCCGCAAGCATGAATTCCTCGACGAGTTGGTGCGATTCGTCGTTCTCGATCCGCTCCAAGCGCAGCGGGCGGCCCGTCGCTTTATCGACGATCACTTTCACTTCCGGGAAATCGAGATCGAGCGAGCCGTGAGCGAAACGCCGGCGGCGCAGGATCGAAGCCAGCTCCCAGGAGGTGTGCAGGCGTCGAGAAAGTTCGTCGTGCGCCGGTTTCTGCATGATCGCGTAAGCCTCCTTGTAGGTCAGGCGGCGCGCGCTCTGGATGATGGTGCGGGAGAAACGCGCGCTCCGCGGGGTGCCGTTTTTGGCGAAGCGGATGAAGACCGAATGTGTCAGCCTAACGACGTTCGGGTTCAGGCTGCAGACGCCGTTGCTCAGACGCTCGGGCAACATCGGGATGACCCTGTCGACCAGGTAAACGCTGTTCCCGCGCTTGAGCGCCTCTTTATCGAGTGCGCTCCCCGGCGTGACGTAGGCGGAGACGTCGGCGATGTGCACGCCCAGCTCCCAGTCCCCGTTTTCCAGCCGCTCGACGTTGACTGCGTCGTCGAAATCGCGCGCGTCGTCGGGATCGATCGTGACGATGAAGTGCTGGCGCAGGTCTTCGCGCTCGCGGTAACGATCGGGATCGATTGTCTCCGGGATCGCATCGGCCTCGCTCAGGACGGCCTCGGGGAAATCGATCGGCAGATTGTTCTTCCGGATGATTGAGAGCATGTCGATCCCGGGATCGGTGGCGCGGCCGAGGAGCTCGATGATTTCGCCCTCGGGATTGACGTGGCGCGATTCCCACGGTTCCAGCCTAACGACCACCTTGTCGTTTGGCTGCGGCGGGCGCGGGGCACCGGGGAGCGGGCGGGGCTGGACGTAAACGTTGTGCACCATCCGCGGGTCGTCCGGCACGACGTAGAAAAAATTCCGCGTCTGCTGGAGCGTGCCGACGATCGTGTCGTGCGCCCGTTCCAGGATGCGAATAATACGGCCTTCGGGGCGGTTGCTGCCGCTCCGGGCGCGCGCGTAATCAGCGTCGCGGGTGATCCGGGCGACGACGCGATCGCCGTTCATCGACGTGCCGGTATTCTCGGCGGAAATAAAGATGTCGCCCTGGTCGGGGCCTTCGCGCATGAGGAATCCGAAGCCGGCCTGGTGAATCTGCAGCTTGCCGGTGACGAGGTCGGCTTCGCCCGGGAGGATGAAGCGATTTTTGCGGATGCGCGCGATTTCTCCGGCCTGCTCGAGTTCGTGCAGAGCAGGCTTGAGATCGCTCCGCACCTCGTTTTTGAAGCCAAGGGCGCGGGCCAGCTCCTTCCGGTCGAGCGGTCGATATTTCGGAGCACGGAGAAGGGCAAGGATTCTTTGTTTCGTATCGGCTTCGCGTTTCATGTCGAAAGGCGATCATCGAAGAAAGCAGGCTGATTGAAAGCTGAACATTTTTCGAAGTGCGGTCGTTAGTCGAATAAACTTCCGGCTGTGATAGTCTGAAGCGTGCTGCCGGCAGTGCTTTGGAAGGTGGATGGAAACGTCCTCGACCTCACGCCACGCGCTCTCGTCATGGGCGTGCTGAACGTGACGCCCGATTCCTTCTCCGACGGCGGGGAATTTTTCGCCACCCAGGCGGCGGTCAAGCATGGCCGGGAAATGGCGCGGAGCGGCGCCGACATCATCGACGTGGGTGGGGAGTCGACCCGCCCCGGGGCCACGCCGGTTTCGCCTAACGAAGAGATGGAGCGCGTGCTCCCGGTCATCCAGGAACTCGCCGGTTCCATCCCGCCACACCTCTCGATCGACACTTCCAAGGCCGCGGTGGCGCGGGCGGCCCTGGAGGCGGGCGCTTCCATCATCAACGATGTCAGCGGCGGGCGCGGTGATTCCGCGATGCTGCCGCTGGCGGCCGAGAAAGGCGCGGCCTTGATCATCATGCACATGCAGGGGACACCCGGGACGATGCAGGCCAACCCGACTTATGGCGATGTCGTGGCCGAGGTCGTCGATTTTTTTCGACAGCAATTTGCGCAGGCGGTACGGTGTGGTGTGGATCCAACGTGCATCGCCTTCGATCCGGGAATCGGCTTTGGCAAAACCGTTGACCACAACCTCGAGTTGCTCGCCAACCTGCCCCGCCTGCGGGTGAAAAACCGGCCACTCGTCGTCGGCGTCTCGCGCAAGTCGTTCCTCGGCAAAATTTCCGGCCCCGCTGCTGACCGCGCGAGCGCCACGGTGGCGCTCACTTCCCTGCTCCGGGCGCGCGGCGCGGATGTCGTGCGAGTCCACGACGTGGCCGCGAACGCCGCCGCCCTGCGCACGACCGAAGCCTTGCTGGCTGCCACCCGATGATGTTCGAGCAAATCTTCCAGATCTTTTTCGATAAATGGCGCAGCGCCGTCGAGATCCTGCTCCTCAGCATCGTCATCTATTACGGCTACCTCTACTTCCGGGGCACGCGCGGGGCCAAGGTCCTGACCGGCATGGCGATCGTCTTCCTGACCCTGATCCTGATCTCGCAACTCCTGAACCTGGCCGTGATCAGCTTCATCATCCGGAGCTTTTCCGTGTTCCTCGCCGTCGCGCTGGTAGTGATTTTCCAACCGGAACTGCGCCGCGCCCTGGCCGAACTGGGCGGGCATCCGATCTTTTCCCTGACGAGCGAGAAACGCGAGACCGTGCACGACCTGGCCGAAGTGGTGACGCAGCTTTCGAACAAGCAATTCGGCGCCTTGATCGCGATCGAGCGCGATACCTCGATTAAAATTTACGAAGAGACCGGCGTGATCGTCGACGCAGCTTTTTCGACCGAGCTCCTGCTCACGCTCTTTCATCCGAAATCGGCGCTGCACGATGGCGGAGTGATTGTGCGCAATGGCCGGATCGCGGCCGCGGCCTGCATTTTCCCGGTCAGCCAGCGCGAGAGCCTCGATCGCAGCCTCGGTCTGCGGCATCGCGCCGCTCTCGGCATCACGGAGGAATCGGACGCGGTGGCGGTTGTCGTCTCGGAGGAGACGGGCGCAATTTCGATTTGTTACCGGCGCCGGCTGGAGCGTAACTTTACCCCAGAGACTTTCCGGCAGCGGCTCGGCGAAGTATTACTCCATCGTCATCATGAAGAAGCTGATCCTGAACAACTGGGCCGCGAAGCTGACCTCCCTCCTGCTCGCGACCGCGCTCTGGTACCTCGTCAAGAAGAACGTAGCAACGACACCCTCGCCGTCTGAGCAGAACGGCCGGCCGGGGACTGTAGAGATTCGTTAGGGGAAAATTTCGCTAGCGGAGGAAGCGGGCGAGATTGTCGTCCTCCCACTGGCGGGCGCGGCGATAGCGCGGGAATGCTTTCTCGCGCCGATAAAATTCCGCGGTGTGGATGCGACGGCGCCCGGCGGAGTCGGTTTCATCCGGCACGACCGAGTGCAGCATTTCGTGATAGAGCACGTAATCCAGAAACCAACGCGGCACGAAAGGCTGATCGAGCAGCGGATGGATGCGAATGACGCGATCTTCTTCCTGGATCGAACCGAAGATGAAATAGTTTCGCGGCCGTTCTTTGCGCCGCCGACCCCAGATCACTTTGTAGCCGCGAAGGCGTCCGCGAAAATGGCGCGTGTTCACGCGCTCGAAAATTTCCTGCAAATCAAAGCAGCGTCCTTCATGACGGAGATTGAGATGACGCTGCATGGGCAGCGTTGGCCGGGCCGCTTTTCGTTTTGCCTTTTTCTTCGCCATCGGAAAACCTTTCGCCGCGGTGGGGAACGGCTACCAGTTTAGATTGGGGGTCCAGAACTGACAAGGACGAGCATCCTACCAATCCGGTCGTCATAACCTAAACCATTGAAGAAGAGGATGATAAAATTTTTGCAAGCCAAATTCCGGCCTCAGGCTGGACTTCTCGGGACGAGCGCGCCATCTTACGCTTTTCCGGGTCGAAATCTGCTGATATATGACGCCTTTTCTGCGAAAACTCCTGGGGCTGAACTGGCTCCTGGTTGCCATTACGCTGGCGCTGGCAGTTTTTGGCGTAATCGCTATCTACAGTGCTACTTACATGCGTCAGGACGCCATCGCCTCGGAGTTTTGGCGCAAACAAGCCACCTGGGTCTCGATCGGGTTCTTCGCCTTCATGGCCGCGAGCCTGATGGATTATCGCTGGGTCAAATGGGGCGCGCTGCCGATGTATCTGGCCAGCCTGTTCTTCCTCATCCTGACCCGCTTTATCGGGACCAAGGTTTACGGCGCGCGCTCGTGGCTGCACCTCGGGCCGATCAATTTCCAGCCGGCGCAGCTGGCGGTGATCGCGGGGATCATGGTAGTCGCGCTTTTTCTCAGCCAATTCCGGCAAATGCACCCGATGCTGCGCCTGGCGGTGTGCGGCGCGATCGCGAGCGCGCCCTGCCTGCTGATTCTGATGCAGCCAGATCTGGGCGAGACCATCATCTGGGGCCCGGTCCTGCTCGCGCTGCTTTTCGTTGGCGGAATTCCGCTGCGCTATTTGATCTGCGTCGTCCTGATCGTGGTCGCGTTTATTCCGATCGCCTACATGGGAATGAAACCGTATCAGCAAGAGCGGATCACTGCGTTCATCAATCCCGATATCGACCGGCAGGGCTCGGCCTGGGCGATCAACCAGTCGCTCATCGCGATCGGCTCCGGCGGCTGGGCGGGCAAGGGATTCAAGGCGCCGAACACGCAGATCGAGCTCGGATTTCTGCCGGCTACTGCGGTGCACAACGACTACATCTTCTCCGCCATCGGCGAGCAGTGGGGATTCATCGGCGGCATCGCGCTCCTGAGCGCGTTCGGTTTGCTTTTACTGACCTGTCTCTACGTCGCCTACAAGGCGGCCGATATGTTTGGACTGTTGCTGGTCATCGGAATCAGCACCCTCATTTTCACCCACATCTTCCAGAATATCGGGATGACGATCTCCATTCTGCCGATCACGGGGCTGCCGTTGCCGCTCATTAGTTACAGCGGTTCCTTTGCGCTCATGATCATGTTCGGGCTCGGGATCGTGAACAGCGTCTGGGTCCATCGCAAAGTACCGGTGCGCTGAAGCGGGGGCGTCGCCTTCGCCGGTGGACAAAGGCCCGGCTTTGGCCATATTGCCCGTCCCGATGACCATTTTGATCAATTCTCTCCTCGTGCTCGAGGCCCTTGTGGCTGTGCTCATGATGCTCGTCATTCTGATGCAGCGTCCGAAAAGCGAGGGACTGGGCGCGGCGTTCGGCGGGGGCGTTACGGAAAATATTTTCGGCGCGCAGACCACGACTGTCCTGACCACGATCACGACCTGGCTCGCCAGCATTTTCTTCGTCCTCGTCCTCGCGCTCTCCGTCCTCTACGCGCACCGCGGTGCGCCGGACTCGGCCTTGCGGCGGGAACTGATGAAGCCATCCGCGCCGGCCAAAGCCGCTGCGCCGCTCTCGCCCAAGGCCGCCGCGCAAAACGCCGCAGCGGGTGCGAAGGCAAAAATCGCGCCGGTGCCGCAGGGCACGATCGCTCCGGATGCGGGCACCGCATCATCGACAGTGGCGCCCGCAGCAACGCCTGCCGCCAGCGCGCAGCCCAGCCCGTAAACGGCGGCGCCCTTTTTCTGTAGGGCGAGCCCCGCGGCGGTTATTCCGCCAAGAGTTAGCTGCTTACGGCTGCGGGGTCGGAGGATTCGCGCCGGGGGTTGCCGCTCCATCCGTCGGCGCCGGAGGCGCACCCGGAAGGTCGACATCATCCGGCACTGCGAGCAGGTCGGCCTCGGTGTAAGACTCGACGCGGCCCGCCAATTCTTTGCGCAAGGCGGCGATCCCTTCCGCAGCCACCGGGGCGCCCTTGTTTCCCCACTCCTGGCGAATGTAAGTCAGGACGTCTGCGATCTTTTGATCGTTCAGGGTTTTCTCCCAAGGTTGCATGACCGCGGAGCCATACTTCTGGCCCTTGACTGTGAGGGGGCCCTGCAAGCCCTTGAGAATGATCATTCCGAGCCGCTTGGTACTGCCGTCGACATACTCCGATTCAGCGAGCGGCGGATATTGCCCCGCCACGCCGAGACCGTTGGCCTGGTGGCAGGTGGCGCAGTTGGCGGAGTAAATCTTTTTGCCCTTCTCCACCGGGGTCAACTCCGCCGCCTGCTCGGGGCCGCCAGCGCTCGCCTTGGCCATGACGCGCGGCGCGCCGCCCAGGTAATCGAGGCCGTCGCCGCTGAAATTTCCCGCATATCGGCCGAGATAGGCGCCGCCGAAAAAGACGGCCAGGCCGTAAGTGGCAATGAGCCAGAGCGAGAGCGGTTCGCGGCCCACACGGGGCTCCACTTTTTCCCGATAGATTGCGGCGTGCGTCTCCTGCACTTCTTCCGTTTCGCCGTAATCCATTCCCTGGCGCGGCCGATTCTCTGGTGGCTGGCCGGTCATTTCTTTGCCTCCGTGGCCGCCGCGGGCGGGGCCGCAGGAGCGGCCGCAAGGGCGACTGGCGCCTTGGCTTCTTTCAAGGGATGGGATTGATCAAGCGACATGAGATAAGCGACGAGACATTTGGCATCATAGCTCGGGATGATTTCCCAGCCGGTCTCCGGCTCATCTGTGTCGCCGGCGAAATTGATCGCATCCGGCGAAGCCTTCCCGCTGATCCGGCGTTTCTCGTAGAGGAAACGATACGCGGGCATGTTGGAATCCTGCGCGATGCTGCGCGGGTTATAGAGATGGCGATGATGCCAGGCGGCCGTGTAAGGGAGCGGGTCGCCGCTTTCGGTCAATTCTTTCGCGTCCGCGACCATGATCGGAGCCGAGGTTGGCGCGTTCGCGGCAGGCTCGGTTCCGGCTGGCGGCAGGGTCGCGGGTGCGCCTGCTACAGCTCCGGGTGAAGCAGCGGGCGAGGCAGCCGCAACGGCGGTGGCCGGACTTGCCCCGGCCGCGGGCGAGGCAGCGGCAGCGGCGGGTGCGGGTGCGGGTGCTGCGGCCGGACTTGTTCCCGGTGCAGCTGCGGGTGCGGCTGCTGGGGCAGGCGCTCCTGCCGCGGGCGCGGGTGCGGCTGCATCTGCTGGGGCAGGCGCTCCTGCTGCGGGCGCGGGCGCGGCTGCACCGGCCGGCGGCGGGGTCGCTGCGCCGGCTTCACCCAATCCCGGGCGATGCCCCACGTTTGCCAGATCGGGACCGGTGCGCATCGTGCCGAGAAGAACCAACGGCTGGAAAATGTAATCGCGCGGTGCGCTCCGCCGATCGCCCCACTTCCGCTCGAGATCCGAGCCGCCGTACTCCGGGCGCACCTGCTGGGTGTGGCAATAGACGCAACCATTGGCGGCGTAGACCTCCGCTCCGCGCAAGGCCATGCCGGACGGCGGCATCGGGTAGATGTCCGTTCCTTCCTCATCCGACTGCGGATCGAGGCTGCCGATCTGAAGATTCGGAACCACCGTCATGCCGAGCCACGAGAACGTGAAAATGCCGAAGATGCCGAGAAAGAGCGGTTGGAGACCTTTCATTAGTGTCCGCCTCCTTCACGCTCGAGCGGGTTCAAAAATGTCGGGACACTCGCGGTGCGGCCAAAGCCGAGCAGCATCAAACCGAAATGGAAGGCAAAGACAAAGTGCGAGACGCTTAACAAGATCCAGGCAAGCGTGCGTCCACGCAGATAAGGCAGAATAGATTCCGTGCTTTCCGCGAAGGACAAAGTCGGATCGTTCAAGCTCAGCCCCTGGACAAATCCGCCGATCAGGAGCAGCAACACCATCAAGCCGATCCCGTAGGCGGAACTCCAGAAGTGCAATTTGATGAGGGACGCGTAACGCCATTCCCGCCCAACGAGCCGCGGCACGATGTAATACATGGAACCGAACATCACCATGGTGAAGAAGGCGTAGAGCCCCATGTAGGTGTAGCCCAGGCCCGCCTGGGTGAACTGAGTGATCCGCGACATCGAGCGGAGCGAGATGATGACGCCGACGACGTTGAAGGCGGTGTAGGCGATCGCGCCGAAAACCGTGAAGCGCAGAGTCGGGCTGTAGCGCATGAGCGGGAAATGATCCCGCATCGTCATGTGATGATTGAGCCCGACGGTCGCGACCGGAATGATCGTGAGGATCATGGCGGCGATGCTCGCCGTGATCATCCAGGCCGGGAACGGTCCGTCGATCAGGCGCTGCATCCCGGTCCAGCTCGAGAAAAAGGCAAAAGTCCAAAACCCGATCGCCGCCAGGTAATAGCTGTGCACCGGCCGCCCGATCACCTTTGGGATCATGTAATAGGCGGTGCCGAGCCCGATCGATCCGAACCAGAGGAAGAGCAGGTTGTTCGCGAACCACCAGTTGACCGCGGCCTGCATCACGCCCTGCACCGGCACGACAAAAAGCATGACCTGCGCGGCGGCATAGAGCCACGGGAACCAAAGGAACGCGCCTAACAAATACCATTGCGTGATGTAAACGTGCCCGCGCCGCCGGTAGCGGAACATGATCAGGGTCCACGTCATGATCATGAGATAGGCGACGAAGAGCGTGATGGCCGAGAAGCTGGGGAACTCCAGCCATTCAAAACCAGTGGTGTTGCCGGCGAGGATGGCGCCGATTCCCATCATGACGCCCAGGTTCCAGAACGCTGCGCCGGCGATGAGCACGAGCGGATGGCGCAAAGTGGTGCGGCAAAGCCGGGCCATAAGCCAGATCGCGGTCCCCATCCCGGCCATCGAGCCCCAGCCGTAGATGAGAGAGTTCAGGTGCGCCGGTTGGATCCGACCCCAGGTGAGAAAAGCCCATCCCGAGAGAAAATCGGGCGAGTGCATTTTGAACGAGGCGAGGATTCCAAGAAAAGTCGCGAACAAGAGCCAGGCGATCGACGAGGCGTAAAACACCAGCACCGGCAGCCTTGTCGAGGCATCGATTAACGCCCGCTCGACTCTCTCGACATCGCTCGTCGTCACTTCCGCGTCAGCGGAAGCTTCGTCGTTCGTGGTGGCAGACGGATTCATTGACGTTCGGGTGCGGCCTCCACCGTGCGCACCAGCTTGCGGCGGGCGCGGCGATTGAACCAGCGGCGGTCCGGCAGGACCAGGTCGGTCGCCTGCCCGATCGGCTCGGCGCGATCGAAAATCACGGTCGCGTTTTGATCGTAGCTTTTCAATTTGGCAAAAAGATCGGCGAAACTCATGGCGTTGGCGTTGCTCCCGTCACTGGAATCGGCGTCCCCGGCGGGGTCAAAATCGGCGTGCCAGTGGGGGAAGCGGCCGGGACTTCGGTCTGCGTATCCGGCGCCGCGGCAGGCGTGGCCGACGCGCCTGGCTGAGTGCCGGGGACGGCGTCTGGCGGATTGGCCGCGGCCGCGGGCTGGCCACCGATGGCGGACCCCGGACCTTTGACCGCCGTGGCCGGCGGAGATTGCGACGGGGCCGGGGCCGCGGCAGGCGGATTGGCGGGCTGCTCGGCACCCGTGGCGGTGACGGGCGGAGTGTCCTCGGCCGGAGTCGCGATCGGGCCCGCCGGTGCGGGGTTTTTTGCCTGGAGCGCGGTCATTTCGAGCTCCATCGCGCGACGGACCGGGATGTGCGCGACGCCCTTCTCTTTATCCACCCATCCGTATTTGTTTATTTTTGCGTCCCATTCCTCATGCGCGGCCTTGAGCTTTTCGGTCCGCGTCTTGGAACGCGCATCTTCGTAGGTCGAGCCGCGTTTCATCGTGCCAAAAGTGACCGCGACGATCGCGCCAAAGAAAACGAAGAGCACGACCGCCCACATCCATGCGGAAAGCAGGAAGCGCGGTTGCTCAGGATGGGCGAGTGTCTCGTCGTTAGGCACGGCTAGTTGGTGATGCGGAGTGATTCGATCAGGCGCGGGTCGCGAACCGGGAAAAGGGAAGTGTTACCGATGATCCGGAGGTAGAAAAAGGCGAGGGTGCCGCCGATTCCGACGAGCGGCAGGAAGTCGAGAATGCTGAGATGCACCCCGGTCCCGTGGAGTGAAGGCAGGACGATGAGATACATGTCGAGCAGCTGCATGCAGATGATCCAACCGGCCACGAAACAAAGGGCGGTCGGGTTCTTTTTCACCGAACGCATGAGCAGAATGCCGAAGGGAACGAAGAACCGGCCGATGACCAGGGTCCAGTTGAGCACGTTCCAGCTCTCGGTGTTGCGGACGATGAAGTACTGCGTTTCCTCGGGGATGTTGGCGTACCAATAGAGCATGTATTGGCTGAAGCCGATGTAGGCCCAGAAAACCGAGAAGGCCAGCATCCATTTCCCCATGATGTGGTAATGCTCGATCGTGACCACATCCTTCAGGTAACCCGCCTTGCGCAGCGCGGTGATGACGAGGACAAGGAGCGACATCGAGCTGCCCGCCGTGCCGGCAAAAATGTACGGGCCCCACATGGTCGAGAACCAGTGCCAATTCAGGCTCATCAGCCAGTCAACCGCGCCGAAGGTGAGACAGAACGCGAAGATCGGCAGCCCGACGAAGGAGAGCTTCCGCATCATCAAAGTGAAGCGCGGGTTGCCATCGCGATCCTGGCGAATGGAGAGCCGGCGCAGCAGGTAGGCCACGAGCGCGAGAGCGACGAAAAAGAAGACCGCGCGAACGAGGAAGAATTGCCAGTTGAGATAGGCGTGCTTGGCGTCGAGCAGCGGATCGACCCCGGGCGGGATGCTCATCCAGCGATAGAGATATTTTCTCCAGAACCAGAGAGGTAAAAAGAACACGCCCATGACCGGGAGAAGGAGGGCGATGTTCTCCATCTGCCGCCTGATGACCACCGACCACTCCGCGTCGACTACGTGATGCACGATCGTCCAGAAAAGGCACCCGATGCAGAGGGTGAAGAAAAAGAAGAAAGCGAAGAGCCAGGAAAAGCTGAACTGGACCGGCGAAATGAAGGCGCCGACAAAGCTCAGGACGAGCCCGAGAATTCCGAGCAGCCCGCAGATGAGCGAGAGGCCGTTGAAGCGGCTGCTCTCAAAAAATTCGCCTTCCGGCGCGGGCACGACGTGAGATCGATCGCTCATTTCTTCTCCGGTTCCGCCGCGGGTGCCGGCTCTGGTGTTTTCTCCATCTCTGCCAGGTGCTGCGGCGGGATGTCGGCCGCGCCCGCGCGCTGGCTCCGCTGCAACGCGCGCAGGTAGCCGATGATCGCCCAGCGATCCTGCACCGTGATGCGCGGCCCGTAAGCCATCATGGTGTTTTTGCCGTGCGTGATGGTGTCGAAAATCTCGCCGTCCGACATGTTGCGAATGCGGTCGTCCTGCAGGGTAACGACCGTGGCCAGGCCGTAGCCCTTCACGATTCCGTCCCCTGCCCCGAGCGGGCCGTGGCAGACCGTGCAGTTGATATTAAAACGCTCTTCGCCGCGCCGCATGAGGGCGGGGGTCACTTCCAGCGGGATGCCGGTGCCCCAGTTCGCGCCCATCTTGCCGGTATTGTAATAATCGGTGCCCCGGCTAAAACCAAACCGGGGCTGGAACTCGTCGCCCGCGCCCTGTTCCTCAGCCGAAGGCATTTCGTAACCCAGCGGCACCGTGCCGTCGACCGGCTTGCGCGCACCGCGCTGGTCGGAGAAAAAATTGCTCTCCGATTGCGCGCGCACTTTCGGCTGCCGCACCATGTCGGGGAAAATCTCGATCTCCGGCCGGCTGCTTTTCTCGCCCCGAAAACCGAGGACGGCGACGAGCGCGACCGAGACGAGGGCAAAAATGAGGAAGAAAGCGCGCAGCATGTCAGGCCTCCTCGTGCACCACGGTGATGTGCTGGCCGCCGGTTCGTTCCAGCAGCTGGCGCGCTTCGTTTTCGCTGAAGCGCGGATCGCGCGCTTCCAGGACGAGGAAAAATCCGTCGTTCGTCACCCGCTTGAACCGCTCCCAGTTAAACATCGGGTGGTTCCAGCGCGGGAGCATGTTCATTCCCAGCATCGCAAAGAAAGCCGCGAAGGCGGAGAACAGAATGGTCAGCTCAAACATGATCGGGAAGAAGGCCGGCAACGTCCAAAAATTGGTCGGCTTCCCGTGCACGATGAGCGGGTAGAGATAGGTGGGGCCGAACTGGAGCACGGCGGCGCTCAGCAATCCCGTGACGCCGCCGATGAGCACAACGGAACTGAGCCAGGATTTGCCGAGCCCCATGGCGTCGTCCATGCCGTGAATCGGGAACGGCGAATGCACGTCCCAGCGCTTGAAACCGGCATCGCGCACCACTTTGGCCGCCTCGTAAAGCGAAGACGCGCTCGGGTATTCCGCCGCCATCCCGTAAACGCGATTTCCGCTCGGCGTGATCATGTGCGCTCCTTTCCGCCCGCCTGCACCACATGATGCCCCTCGGGCGTGGCGTGATGCGGATCAGCTTCGGGCAGGACAATTTTCACTTCCGACATCGCGATCATCGGGAGGAAGCGGATGAAGAGCAGGAAGAGGGAAAGGAAAATGCCGAAGGTGCCGATAAAGGTCCACATGTCGACCCAGGTGGGAGTGAAAAGTCCCCACGAAGACGGGAGAAAATCGCGATGCAAACCGCCGACGATGATGATGAAACGCTCGAACCACATGCCGGCGTTCACGCACATGCAGACGAAATAGACGACGAGGATGTTGTGCCGGCACCACTTGAACCAGAAAAGCTGCGGAGTCAGCGCGTTGCAGAAGAGCATGCCGACCCACCAGTACCACCAGTAGGGACCGAAGATCCGGTTGTAGAAGGCATACTTCTCAAATTGGTTCCCGCTATACCAGGCGACGAAAAACTCCATCGCGTAGGCGTAGGAAACGATCATGCCGGTGAGCAAAATGATCTTCGCCATCTTGTCGATGTGCTGCGGCGTGATGATGTCCTGCAGCTTGAAGATGGCGCGCGCCGGAATCATCAGGGTCAACACCATGGCAAACCCGCCGAAGATGGCGCCGGCGACAAAGTAGGGCGGGAAAATCGTCGTGTGCCAGGTCGGGATAATGGACGTGGCGAAGTCGAAGGAAACGACGCTGTGCACCGAGAGGACGAGCGGCGTGGAAAGGCCGGCCAGGAGCAAGTAGGCCATTTCGTAATGGCGCCAGTTGCGGTTTGAGCCGCGCCAGCCGAGGGCGAAAATTCCGTAGAGGAATTTCTTCATCTTCGAGGTCGCGCGATCGCGCAATGTCCCGAGATCGGGAATCAACCCGGTGTACCAAAAGAGCACCGAGACCGTGAAATAGGTCGAAACCGCGAAGACGTCCCAGAGCAGCGGACTGCGGAAGTTCGGCCAAATCGCGTATTGGTTAGGCACGGGCGCGAGGAACCACGCCATCCAGACCCGGCCGACGTGGATGCCCGGGAAAATCGCCGCGCAAATGACCGCGAAGAGCGTCATCGCTTCCGCCGAACGGTTAATCGAGGTCCGCCATTTCTGGCGGAGCAGGAATAAGATCGCGGAAATGAGGGTGCCGGCGTGACCGATACCGATCCAGAAAACGAAGTTGGTGATGTCCCAGGCCCAGCCGACAGGCGAATTCAAGCCCCAGGTGCCGACCCCGGTCGAGATCTGATAGCCGATGCAGGCGAGACCGAAGGCGGCGATGGCCGAGGTGATGGCAAACGCGACCCACCACCAGCGAGGCGTCGGATTCTCAACCGCACCGGAAATACGGTTCGTGACCCAATCGAAATTGCGCTTGTTCAGAACCAGCGGGACGCGCGAGAGCGGTTTCTCCACGGAGGACGACGCCTCGCCCCGGATCACTTCTGGTGCTGTCGGTGCGGCGTCCATTTAATGTTTGGCCTCCGGTTGCGCCGCGCCTTCGTGGTGATGCTCTGGTTTTGCGTGCCCGCCGTGTTTTTCGCCACTCTCGTGGCCGCCACCATGCCCGTGCGCCGGACTCGCCACCGCGATCAAGGCGGCGTCCGGCATTTTCGGGTTCGGGTTGCGAATCCGCGCGAGGTAACTGGTCCGCGCCTTCACGTTTAGATAGTCGAGCAGCCGGTAATTCCGGTTCTCCGCCTTGATCTTCGAGACTCGCGTCTCGGGATCGGCAATGTCGCCAAAAACAATCGCTTCCGTCGGGCAGGCCTGCGCGCACGCGCTGGTGAACGAATCGCGCGGGATGAGCGTCTTGGCGGAAGCGCCCGCCCGCACGTTCGCGGCGATTTTGGCTTCCTCGATGCGCTGCACGCAATAGGTGCATTTTTCCATCACGCCGCGCATGCGCACGGTCACGTTGGGATTCTTCTGCAGCTTAATCGTGTCGGCCGTGCTCTTTTCGGTCAGCGGCCCGAGGTACTCCTGATAAACGGAGAAACCGCCGATCTTCTTTTTGCCGATCGGGCGCTGGTTGTAGTCGAAATAATTGAAACGGCGGACCTTGAACGGGCAGTTGTTCGCGCAATACCGCGTGCCGATGCAGCGGTTGTAGACCATCACGTTCAAACCCGACTCGCTATGGATGGTGGCGTTGACCGGGCAGACGGTTTCGCAAGGCGCATTTTCGCAGTGCTGACACATCATCGGCTCGTGCACGAGCTCGGGATCCTCCGGCCACTGCCCCTTGTCCTGGTCGAACGGCTTCGCGCTGGCGTAGTAGCGATCGATCCGTATCCAGTGCATGACGCGGCCATGCGCGACCTGCAACTTGCCCACGATCGGGATGTTGTTTTCCGCCTGACAGGCCACGACGCAGGCGCTGCAACCGGTGCAGGTGTTGAGGTCGACCGTCATGCCCCACTGCTGCGGCGCGTCGAGTTTCGGATGGCTGTAGAGGGTCGGGAGCTTGGCCGGCAACTCTGCGTCGCCGCCGAGTTCCTTGACGAAATCTTCGTCGTTCCGGTAACGCTCGAGGGTCGCCTCCCTGACGAGATCGCGGCCTTCGATCGAGAAATGTTCCTGGGTGGTGGAAAGCGCGTAGTGGCCGGGAACCTTTTTCACCGACACGCTCGCGATTCCCTTGCCGTCGGCGACGATAAAGTGCGGGTTGGAACTGGTGCGCAGGAGGTAGCCGTTGAACCCGGCTTCTTCCCCGACCGGGCCGGTGTGTTTGCGGCCGTAGCCTAACGGAATCGTGACGGAGTTGTCGGCGTGCCCGGGTACCACCAGGGCTGCGATCACGAGCTGGCGCTCAATCGCCTTCCGCGTCGGCGCCGGCGCAGGCGCGGGCTTTCCTGGAACTGCGGCTGGCGTTTTCGGAGTCGGCTCGGTCACCGTCACCTCCACGAGATCGCCATCCTTGACCCCGATGTGATTGGCGAAGGCCGGGCTCATCATGGCCGCGTTGTCCCAGGTCAATTTCGTGACCGGGTCGGGCATTTCCTGGAGCCAGCCGTTGTTGATGTAGCGGCCGTCGTCGACCGCGTAACTACCCACGAGCACGATCTCCGGCGAATCCTTCGTCGGGACGGTGGCGTCGTTCGTCCAAAGCGTGTGCGCGACCCCGCCGGCAGTGTTGCCGTTGAATTTCGGCGGCTGATCCTTCGGCGTGACATGACCGGCGAAGCCGTCGTGCAAAAACTTGTTCCAAGCGGCGGCGAAATCTCCTTGGGGCGCGGTTTGCCGGAAAGTCTCCTGCACCATTCCCGGACCCTGCGATTGCGGCTGGCCGAGGAGAAGTTGCAGCATGTCCAGCTCCGAGAGGCCGTCGAAGAGCGGCAGGATCATGGGCTGGATTGCGACGTAGGAAGCGCTCGGGGTGAGCGCGTCGCCCCATGATTCAAGGTAATGCGCGGCCGGAATGTGCCAGTGGCTCAAGGCCGAGGTCGCATCCTCATATTGACCCAGCCTAACGACATCGGGCACACGCTTCTGCAGCTCGGCCCAGTCGACGGGGAGCTTGGTTTTGCGGTCGAGAGTGATCGAGCGCGGCGCGTTGTAGACCGGGTCGCCGCCGAAAATGAAGAGTTGCTTGACCCGGCCGGAGTCGATGTCGCTCGCCAGTTGCAGGATGCTGCTCGTGCGCGCGGTCGGTGGCAGGGAACGGAGGAGCACGGTGTTGCCCACGTTCTTCAGCGCGGCATTCATGGCGTAGACCATCAACTGCACCACGACCGGCTGATGTGGGCCGGCCACGATCAGGCTGGCGCCGGCTTTCGACATCAGATCAGCGGCGGCTTCGTCGAGCCATTGCGTGTTGAATTTCGCGGTCTTGGTCGGCGCCTTGAGCGTGATGAGCACCGAAGAAAGGCCCGGATCCTTCGTGGCGGTGGCGAGCTTGCTCGCGAGGGCGTGGGTCAGGGCCGGGATCTGGCTAGCCGGGAACCGCAGCCGGTGATCGGCCATCGCTCCGGTGACGGTGAAATGATTCTCGACCACGTAGAGCCGGTTCATCGAGTCCTTCGCCTCGCGCACCCGGCGCCGCGAAGTGAAGCCGCGGATGGAGGCGAGATCGCCCTCGCCGCAATTCAGAAAATCGCTGTCGAGCGCGAGGATGACGTCGGCCTTGTCGAACTGCGGCACGAGCCGCGTGTTGTCGCCAAAGCTGATCTGGGTCGAGAAACGTTGCGCCTCGCTCAGGAGCGGATCGTAAACGCACCAGCGCATGCGCGGGAACTGCTTCTGCAGTTCGGTGCGCAACCGGTCGCGCGTCGGCGAATGCGTTTCCTCGACGAGGAAGGCGAGGCCGGCGCCGCCGTTCGCCGCCATCTGCGGACGCAGCTCGGCGAGGTATTTTTCAAACTCGGCGCGACTGGAAAGCTTGTTTTGCCTAACGAAGCGTTGGGAGCGCGAAGGATCGTAAAGATCGAGCAGCGAAGCCTGCGCGTGCGCGTCGGTCGCGCCCTTGCTGTCGGGATGGAACGGGTTGCCCTCGATCTTAATCGGGCGGCCGTCGACCGTGGACACGACCAGCGGCATCGCGCCGTAACGCCGCGGCATCGCGGTCGCGTAGTAAAGTTCCTTGCCCGGGATGGTCCACTCCGCGCTCTTCGTGAACGGGACGAGATGCATCTCCGGTTTGCGGCAGCTGCTCAAACCAAAACCGGCCAGCGCCATCGATGCGCCCATGAGTTTGAGGAAACTGCGGCGCGAAACCTCGTCCGCCTCCATTTCGTGCGCGCCGGCGGGAAATTCCCGCTCCAGCCAACCCCGAAACTCTGGCGTATCGCTCAGCTCACCGAGGCTGCGCCAGTATTGTTTCCCGGTTTGATCGGGCGCTGGATGTTGTAAAACGCGTTTCATAGGAGCACAGGCATCCTGCCTGTGTGGATGACAGGCGTCTCGCCTGTCGAGTCTGGCGGCCAATGAGCAGGCGAGACGCCCGCTCTCCCCACAGGCTCGCCACGGGACGAGTCCGTCCGTCTGGCGGACAGGATGCCTGTGCTCCGGTCCGGTAGCGTCGTCGTTCTCATCGATGGCACCCCTGGCAATTTATTGGCGGCTTAATGTCCCAGCGCTGCTTCAACGTGAGGCCGATCTCTTCCTGGGTGAGATTTTTCTTTTTCGACCAATCTTCCTCGACCCCGGCCGGCTTCCCGTATTTCGCGACGAACGCCGCCGGATCCACATCGGACGGTTTCCAATCCAGATTCATAATCTGATCCTCGGGACGCAGGAAATTTTCCGGGGCGCGGTGGCATTCCAGGCACCACGCCATGCTGTGCGGCTTGGCGTGATAAACCACCGGCATGTGATTCACCTCGCCGTGGCAGCTGTAGCAGCTGATTCCCCGATTCACGTGCGCGGCGTGATTGTAATAGACGTAATCCGGGGTCCGATGAATCTGCACCCAAGGCACCGGCTGGCCTGTCGTCCAGCTCGACCGCACGGGTTCCAGTTTCGGATTCTCCTTTTGCACCTGAGTGTGGCAACTCATGCAAACCTGCGTATCGGGAATGTTGGAGTGAGCCGCGACCTCGACCGCGTTGTGGCAATAACGGCAATCCATCCCGAGCTGGGTCACGTGCAGATCGTGCGGAAACGGCACCGGCTGCACCGGCATGTAGCCGACGCGCGTGTACTTCGGCGTGGCGTAATACCAGGTCGCGCCGACCAACGCGGTCACGATCACGATTCCGCAAATCATGATTTTGAGCGGCAGCCAATTAGTCCAGCGCGGAAAGAAATTCGCCATAACGAACTAGCGAAGACTTACCCCGCCCGCGTGGAGCCGCCAAGTAGCAAAAGCGAAAGCTGAAAAGAAAGGGCGTGGCGGCTTCAGAAAATAATTACGTTGTTTGAAATCTGTTCGTTCGAGCGTCGCGACGGGGCAATTCTATGAATGGGCGTTTGCTTGGCAAAAGAATTTTAGAAAAAGAAGGCAGAAATTTCGTCTTCGCATCGCTTCTGCCAGTCCTCTTCCGTCTAAGAAACGGAACGTTCGGTCCAGATTCCTGTGCAAGAATGATTGCGGCGTGAAACAAAAAATGGCGTGACCACTTTTCGCCCGCGCGGAAAAAGCGCTGCTGGAATGAGCTCAACGATCCCGGCTATAAAGCCCGGCAGCGTTGCGCTTGTTCGAAGATCGAATCAGACCACGCTGCGATTTTCTCCTCTGCGGCCCTGGCCGAAATCAGCGCACCGAGCCACGCCATGAGGCAGAGGACGCGGGCCCGTGCGCTTCTCACGGCTCTTCCCGCGCAGCTTCGCGGCAGGAGATCAGCGCGCCAAGGAAATAGAGCAGGTTGATCGCCGCGACGTCGAATTTCCCGATCAGGCGCGATCCAAAAGCGAGGATGATAAAAACGCAGAGGCTGAAGACGAGAGCGAGTTTCAGAATCGGTTTCGGTTTACCCGAGAAAGACTCTCCCTTGAGCAGACTAACGAGGAAGCCCAGGAGGGCGATGCTCTCCAGGAGCGCGATGAAATGATAGAGGGCCGGCAGTCCGCCCGGAAGACTCGCCAGCCAGGTCGGGCCGAACTGTTGCAAAAATCAATCGGGCACGCCCGCGCTCCATTAGCCAGGCCGCCAGGAAAAAGGTTGTGCCGAAGAAAAGCTGGATCGCGAGAATTCGGCCCGCGCCCAGCTGGCGGTTCGTTTCACCCGGTCTTTCTCAAGGTCGCGTTTGAAATATTTCGTCAGCAGCGCGTCGACCGAGTCAGCTTCCCTTTGCCGGTGAGGAAAAACTGCCAGCCCCAGAAGAGGCGGATGATGAGAAGGACCGGCGAACGCAGCGCGTTCCCGATCGCGATCAGCCAGCGGTAGAGTTTTTCGAGAAGTGCGATCATGTCGTCAGGGAAGCCGGCGGCCCGTTAGGCCAGAGAAATTTTTTTGGCCACAGATGAAACACAGGCGGAGAGTAGAGTTGGACCTGATCCGATCTGTGAAAATCTGTGTTCATCTGTGGCCAAAAATCAGATACCGAACGCGCCCTTTGGCCGGCAGCGTTGGAGGGACGGGCGGCTGTCCCGTCCATATTTGATCAAGAAACGCGGACGACACGGAGGTCGTCCCTCCGCGCAGAGACTCGTTAGACGAAACGTAACTCACTTGTCAGGCCGGCAGAACCAGCCCAGCGCCGACCAGTCGTGAAACCATTCCTGGATTTGCTTCGACCAATCGACCTCGGTGCGGATCGATTGCGCGAGCGCGGCGACGCAGGCTTTCTCCACTGTCTTGCCTTTCTGAAAACCGCGCAGAATCGCAAACGCTTCCGGCGCGAGCCGCTTGTAGTAGAGCATGTTGTCGTAGCGATGGACGACGAGATGAACGCGTTCGCGCTTCGGCAACCGCGGGCGGCGTTTCCGCACCGGCGCCTGCGGCATCGACTCGAAAGTATTGCTGGCTTCATCCCGCAGCACGTCGCCCTCGCGCTTCTTGATCGCGAGAAAGAATTTATCAACCGCGAAGTTCAACTCGAGCAGGGAGAGGTAAGGCTGCAAAGCGAACCGCAACTTCGCCGGCGGCGTGTCGAGAACGTCATCCGTCGTCAGCTTGGGCCGGGCGGCGTCGTCAAATGCCACCACCTGGGCCCATTCGAACCGGGCCATGTCGAGCGCCAGCTCCTCGTTAGGCGCGATCCATTTCGGCTCCTCGCGCAGAAACTTTTCCAGGCGCTGGCCGAGATTGCGCAGCGTAAAAGAAGCGGATGGATACTTCGCCAGATAAGCGGTGGCGAGCTTCATGAATTTCTTCTCGCCCACGATCGCGCGCAGCCCGGGATAATCATCGTAGAGACAATCGAGAACCCGAAACCAATAAACCCGGTTGTAAATCTCCAGACGCTCGAATGAGCTCAGCCGGTCGTTAGGCTTAATGAAGTCCTCTGCGACGGAGCTCATGCTGCGACCGTCCGTCCAGCGCGACTGCATGCCGTCACGGGTGTTCAACGGCCGGAAAACCGCGGTCGCCATGAGTGTTTGCAGTTCCTTCAACTGCGCCCGCGAAGCGACCGGATTCGATTCAGACCGTCGTGCTTTGGATTTGCTTTTCGACAAATTGATTCGCTTTTAACGCCTCCCAGTGAACCTCGTCGAAGGTCGGAATCCGATCGTCCCATTCCAGCAGGGTCGCGGTCTTGCCGACGAGCTTGATTGCGTGGGCATACATTTGCCACACCGGGTCGAGCACCGGGTGGTCGTGCGTATCGAGGATGTATTTTTCAAACTTGGAATGCCCGGCGATGTGGATCTGCCCGACCCGATGATGCGGGACGTTGTTCAGATATTCGTAGGGATCGAAATTGTGGTTCTGCGAGGAGACGTAAATGTTGTTCACGTCGAGCAGAATCCCGCAGTCGGCCAACTCGACGACTTCGGAGAGAAATTCCCACTCCGTCATTTCCGAGGCGTGGAATTCCGCGTAGCTGCTCACGTTCTCGACGCAGATCGGCACCGCGAGAAAATCGCTCGCTTCGCGAATGTTGGCCGCGGTCGTCTTCGCGGCGGCGAAAGTGTACGGCATCGGGAGGAGATCGTGCGTGTAGCGCCCGTCCACGCTGCCCCAGCAAAGATGATCGCTTAGCCAGGGCGTGTTGGTCCGCTTCACCAGGCGCTTGATCTTCTTCAAATGCTCGCGACTGAGCCGGTCGGCCGAGCCGAGATACATCGCCACACCGTGCTGCACGACGCGATATTGCTCGAGAATCTGGTCGAGCACTTCGAGCGGCCGCCCACCGTCGACCATGAAATTTTCCGAGATGATCTCGAACCAGTCGACGACCGGTTTTTTCTCCAGGATGTGGCGGTAGTGCGGCACGCGCAGGCCGATGCCGATGCCGTAGTCGTTGAAATTATTGAAAGAATTTGCGGGCATAAAATTGCCTAACGAAAAGAGAGGTGTGTCCGCTCTGCGGACCAGAATGCGCTGGCCCGGGTTGTATCCGGGGTCGCTGACCCCGGTGGCGCAGCGCGTCGCTTCTGCGCAAGCCCTGACCTTGCCGCCGGGTTCCTCCGACCGGGGTCAGCGACCCCGGCTACAACTACGACTCCGCGATTGAACATTCGGGAAAAGGGAGAAGCGGAGGATTGGACTCCGGCTCTCGCACCGTCAGCCTACGATGAAGGGGACTCCTCCGGATGGCTGCCATCGGTCGCGCAGCCGCCTTTTCCTTTGCAGGAATTCTTGCCTTTGCAGCCGTTGTCGCCGGTCTTGCAACCGCCTTTGCCTTTGCAGGAGTTCTCGCCTTTGCAGGAGTGAACGTCCTTCGTGTCCTGCTTATCGCCCATCTGGCTGAGCGAGACGCCGGCTTTGCTGTTCAAGTTGGCCGCGTGCGCTTGGACGGCGAACGATCCGCTCATCAATCCGGCGATCGCAGCGCCGGCAAGGATTGTCTTCGATTTCATGTTTTTCTTTCTGTTGTTGGTTTCTTACCCGGAGCCGAACGTTCCTCGAATCAATCGGGGTCGGTCCGGATAAAGTCGTGTATGGACGATGAATTCGGCAGGAGGCGAAGCAACATTGGGTAGTAAGATCGGATCCCAGGTGGATTATTCCCCGCGATCAAAAAGAATCGCTGCACCAGAAGATCGAAGTTCAGGCAAATGATGCGCTTATGGCGGCGCGGTGGATTCATCGCGGAAGGAAATCATGACTCCGGCATGATCGCTTTGCGCACCGCGGCCAGCGGCGCCTCATCGTGCAGGACGACGGTCGAGCCGCGGCGTTCGATGCCGAGCTTTTTCCAAAGCTGGTCGAGGTCCACCGGATGGGGCGAATCCTTCATCTGCGCATACAGCTCCTGCAACACGGGAACACCCGTCGCGCGATCACCTGTGCGCAGTGTGCGCTCGAGGTTCCAATCGACGCTAATGGTGCCACCCGCCTGGAAAATACCGCGAAGCGCGTCGTCCAATCCTTTCGCATTCGCGGTCCGGCGCCGGATTTCCACGTCGGCCAACAAACAAAAGAGCGCTCCGCCCCAGTAGGTTCTTCCCCAAGTCGGCGTGTGGTCGAGCCCGCGATCGCCGCGCTCGGGCAGGCCTTGCGACATGTCGCGCACGATCTCGAACCAAGCCTGTTGTGCGCGCAGATTTCCGACGCGCGCGCGCGCGATCGGCTCCACGTAAGTCGCCAGACCCTCCTCGAGCCAATGATGCTGGTCAGGCACGCTCGGGAAAGCGAGATGGACCATTTCGTGCGTCATCAGCCAGTCGGAACCGAAGTGCGCAGCGGTGGTGGAACGACCGACTGAAACGGTAATCATGCCGCCGTTGCGCGTGCCGAAGGTTTTGCCGGAATCGATGCGATCGCCTGCGACCTCGCGGATGCGGATGCGGACGTGAGCGACGGGATAGCGGCCGTAATATTTTGTCACGGCACGGGCGGCGGTGGTGGCCCACGTCGTGACCAGGGCGCGCGGAAAATCCGGCGTGGTCGATTCGAGTTCGATCTCGATTTTTCCGCCGCCGATTTCGATCAGGGCGGCCGGGGCCGGGGAAGTCAGCGAGGAGATCAGAAGGAGCGCAAGGAGTGTGCAGAGGTTCATATCGGGTCTGCCGGGGACAGCGTCCCGGCTACAACTAGCGCCGAAAAATGGTTAGTTCACCGGCAAATCGCCAAGCTTCGGCTGCTTTTACGAGACCGGCTCGGACCGGGTTATTCCGCACGTAATCCCACTTCTGGTCGTAGCTCTCATCTGAGCGATCAGATGATCGAAAAACTCCGCCTGCCAGAAAGGCGATGAACTA
>JALYQE010000013.1 GCA_030855965.1 Verrucomicrobiota bacterium
CTCACGTTGCTCGAGATCGTGCTCGGCATCGATAACATCATCTTCATTTCGATCCTCTCGGCCAAACTACCGGCCGCTCAGCAAAAGAAGGCGCGCCGGATCGGGCTCAGCCTCGCCATGCTCATGCGCATCCTGTTGCTCCTTTCCCTCACCTGGATCGTCGGATTGACGCGCCCGTTTTTCACTGTCCTCGGCTTCGAGATCACGGGACGCGCGCTCATTCTCGTCGGTGGCGGTTTGTTCCTGATCGCGAAGAGCACGCACGAGATTCACAACAAGCTCGAGGGCGAAGAGCAGGACAGCTCGCTGCGCGCCGTCGTCTCCCTCGGCGCCGTGCTGGTGCAGATCATCCTGCTCGACGTCGTCTTCTCGCTCGACTCGGTCATCACCGCGGTCGGGATGGTGAACGAAATCGCGGTCATGGTGGCGGCGGTCATTATCGCGGTCGGGGTGATGATGGTTTTTGCCGAAGGGGTGAGCGGGTTCGTGGAACGCCATCCCACGATCAAGATGCTGGCCCTCAGTTTCCTCCTCCTCATCGGGGTGAACCTGATCGGGGAAGGTCTCGGCTTCCACATCCCGAAGGGCTACACCTATTTCGCGATGTCGTTCGCGGTTTTCGTCGAGCTGCTCAACCTCAAGCTGCGGCGGAAAGCCGAGCCGGTGAAGCTGCACAACCCGCTCCCGCGTCTCTAATGGATCGCCCGGGACGAAACTCCGCTAGCGCTGAAAACGAACCCGCTACTCGGCGAGGAGGGCCTGGCAGGCCTCCTCGCAACGGCGGCAGGCCTCCGCGCAGACGCGGCAATGCTCCATCTTCGCGCCGTGCTTCTCGCATTGCGCACCGCAGCTTTGGCAGGCCTGGATGCAGGCGCGGAGTTGCGCGCCGGCGAGCTCGAAATCGGTCCGGGTGAAGCGCGAGACGATCCGCGCGGTGACGAGACAGACGTCGGCGCAATCCGTGCAATCGCGGATGCATGGCACCATGTCGCTGACATTTTTCTCGCTGAGGCAGGCATCGGCGCAGGCGTTACAAGCCTCCGCGCAGGCATAGCAGGCGGTGATGCACTCGATGTTGGTGGCGTGGTCCGATGAAGGATTCACCGGATGCGATTCGAACATTTGTTTGATGTAGCTCATAAATTTTCCTTCGTGACGTGACGCAACGACGTGCCGCGTCTAAAACTGAATCGCAGGACGTCGGTGTCGTGCGCCCTTGGCGAAGGAATGGCGGTAAATTCGGGCCTCCGGCGCGGAATAATTCTGACGCGCGGCGGCCCGGGCGCGGTCGAATGCTGGGAGTGAAGAAGAGCCTGCCACTTCGATCGGCGCGCGAAAATTCCGACGCCCGGCGTGCGCGGAAGAAATTCCTCCGCTACTTCCCGCGCGGATTTCGCGACGAGACCTATCTCGACTGGGAGCGCGGCTACAAGTGGACGGCGCACGAGCAATGGCGGGAGGTGCTCGGGGAGCGGCAATTCAAGGCGCTCCTGGCGAAAGGCCGCTACGCGGAAATCGCGGCGGACGCGGTCCGGGTCGAGTCGCGCACGAACCTGCTCTTTTCTTTCGAGAAAATGGCGTTGCGCGACGCCGTCAAATCGGCCGCGGGCGCGAAACAGTTCGCCACCGGGCTTTACGAATTCCTCCACGGCCGGGGGAACGAGGGAGGAAAGTTTACGCGATGGTGCGAGACGGTCGCGGCCTTGCCGCGGCGGCAAACGCGGGTGCTGACCTGGCCGCTCGTCACGGTCTGGGGCTTCATCGCGCAGCCGGGAAAGCATTTCTTCCTCAAACCGAACGTCACGAAAATCGCGGCGAAGCGTTACGGCTTCGACTTTGCCTACCAATCGAAGCCGAGCTGGGAAACCTATGCCCACCTGCTCGGTTTTGCGGAGATGGTCCGGCGCGATCTGCGCGACCTGCGCCCGCGCGACATGATCGACCTGCAATCGTTCCTCTGGGTCCAGGGCTCGGAGGAATATCCGGACTAACGAGAAGCGGAGGCGCCGAGGGCGAGAAGAGCGCGCGCAACTTCCGGGAGCGAGCCGCCGCTGACATCGGGCGGCCGCATGGCGGCGGAGCCGCGCGGTTGCTTGCGCGCGAGGTAGGCGGTCGTCAGGCCGGCTTTGCCGGCGCCATCGATGTCCCAGTCGTGCGCCGCGACGAGGGCGAGCTCTTCCGGTTTCACGCCGAGCGATTTGGCCGCGTGCAGGTAAACGGCCGCGGCCGGTTTCCACTGTTTCACTTCCTCGATCGAGATGAATTTCTCGATCGCGGTTTCGAGTCCGGCGTTGGCGAACATTTTGCGCGTGGTCTCGGCGCTGCCGTTGGTGAGGGCGGCGACGCGGATTCCCGCGTCGCGCAAAATTGCGATGCCTTCCTTCACGTCCGGATGCACCGGGAGCGTCGCGAAAGCCTGGATGACTTCTTTCATTTTCGCCGGGTCGGCTTCCAGATCGTTCTCCGCCAGCAAGGCGCCGAGTGTGCCGGTCGCGATCTCGCCGAACGGTTTGTAGGTACCGGTCACCTGCAGAGCGAAGGCATCGCGCAGGACGCGCGGAAACCAGATCTTGAGCGATCCGTCGCGCAAACCGAGCGCCTTTAATTTTTCGCCTAACGGATCGATCGCAAAGCAGGTTTCAATGACATCGAGGACGACGGCTTTGGGTCTTGTTTTCATGGTCTTGATTTTTTCCGCCCACCCGATACTGCGGCCGAGGGCGACCGCGCCGGCCCCGGCGCCGAGGAGGCGCAGACATTTTCTTCGGCTCAAGGGCATCATCGCGCAGATGGTTCGCAACTCGGAGGCACCGCGCGCTTGCGTCCGGGATGAGCGCGTCGCACGTATCCTTTGCAACAGGATTTTAACCGAAGGGATTAACATGGCCAAAGCAGCATTCATCATCCTCGCCGCCGGCGATACACACGAAAGCATGGGACGCGTCGTCAACGCCTTCATGGGCGCCTACGAATACGCGGAGGAAGGCGGCGACTCCGCCAAGATTATTTTCGATGGCGCCGGCACCCAGGCCGCGGCCGCATTTGCGGCGAAAGATCACAAATACAACGAGCTTTTCGAGAAGGTGCGCGGCCAGGTGGAAGGCGCATGCAGCTATTGCGCCGACGCCTACAAAATGACGGACAAGATCAAGGCGGTGAACATTCCGCTGATCGACGAGTTCAAGGGTCACCCGAGCTTCAAGAAGCTGATCGACGCCGGCTACCAGGTCCTCGTTTTTTAACGGGGCCTTCCCAGGCGGGATGCCTGTTGGCCGCGTGGGTTTTCTTCTTCACGGTTTTCTGCTGTAACTTTGCGGGGAATGGTCTCCCGTGTCTTCGCCTAACGAACAACAGCGCATGTCAGTGCGGGCCCGGCCTTCGGCCCGCGCGGTCATGGAGATGCAATGGCGCGACCTGCTCTTCCTTCATTGGGAATATCCGGTCGCGGTCATCCAGGCGACCCTGCCGGCCGGTCTCCAGGTCGATACTTTTGGCGGCAAAGCCTATCTCGGGGTCGTGCCCTTTTTCATGCGCAACGTCCGACCGCGCTTCGTCCCGAGCGTGCCGCGCCTCTCGCATTTTATGGAGCTGAACCTGCGCACCTATGTGCACGACGAGGCCGGCGTGCCGGGAGTCTGGTTTTATTCGCTCGACGCGAACCAGCCCCTGGCGGTGAAGATCGCGCGGCGTTTTTTCCATCTCCCCTACGAGCATGCGGTCATGGAATCGAGCCGCACCAAAGCTGGCGCGATTCGTTATCGCTCGCTCCGCGCGGGCGCGGCCACGCCGACCGTTTTTGAATACGCGGCCGGTGATGTTTTGCCGGAGGCGGCGCCGGGTTCGCTGGAGTTTTTCCTCGTCGAACGCTACCGGCTCTATGCGAGCGCGAAGGGCCGGCTGCGGCGCGGCGCGGTTTCCATCCGCCGTATCCGCTCTGCCGCGCCGAGGTCTCGGCCTGGGATGAAAATCTCCTCACGCTCGATGGTTTCCCGACCCCGGGCCGGGGACCGGATCACCTTCTCTTCTCGCCCGGGGTGGACGTGTCTGCGTTCGCCCAAAAGAAGGTCTCTCGACTTCCGACGGGGCAGTAGGTAGAAGGTTTAACGGAGTGGCCAACCGTTCTTCTACTGCCGCGTCGCCGACCGAGTTTGCCACATTCGGCGGCGTGTTTACCCGCGCCCTCGTCCTGAAAGGGTTCGAGCCGCCGCCCGAGAAAGAAGACCTCGCGGCGCTGGACCGGATGCGAGCCGAGATCGGAGATCTGCGGCGGGTGGTTATGGTTTACAGTGCGGGCGGCCACTCGCTCAACGCGTGAGCCGCCTAACGACTGCGGCGCCTAGCTCGTCGCGGCCGCGGCCTTGGCCTGGGCGCGTTCGTTCCAATCTGCCCGGAGCGTTTTCATCTCCGCCCGCAGGGCCATCATGCGCGCCGGCACGCCTTTGTATTTTTTCACCGTGCCGTTGACCTTGCGGTCGACCGCGCCCTGGCTGACGAGCCCCTGCAGCTTCTCGTAGGAACGGAGGCGGAGCATTTCTTCGCCGCCGCTGGCTGCGTTCCGCTCGCGCAGATTGGCGAGGAGAATGTCGAAGAGCGGCTTGAATTCGTAGGAGGTCTTGGAAGACAAGACCGCGACCAGCTCTTCAGTGATAATATCGGGGGCGCGACGGGAAAAGAACGTACCGGATGGTTTAGCCATCGCGGACTATAGCGCAAAAAAGGAGAATAACGACCTCCGAAATTGCCTAACTGAAAGAAAAATGCCCGAAATGAAGGAAAGGGCAGGGTAGAGGGGCGCCCAGACTCTGGGGAGCGCACGCGCCCCCGCGTGCTGGTTGCGCTGCCTCGGCGCAACAGGCTTTTCCTTGGGCGACCGGGATCGGAATGAAGTTCGCGATGGCGTGGCGCCATCGCCGGCACGCGAGGCGCGTGCGCTCCCCGGAGTGAAGAATCCGGCCGCGGGACGAGACCTGTTTTAGGGCTGCTTTTCGTAAATCCCGAGGAAGCTGGTCTGCCAGGTCTGGCCGTTATCCTTCGAGATTCGACCATTCCTGTTTCACCTTGCCGTCGGACAGCGGGGTGAACCCGTCGGGGGAATAAAAGAAAAGCGTAATAACACACAATTCGTTCTTGCCACGCGGGGGCGGATTTGAAACTCTGCGCGCAACGCGCGGTCCAAGAATCGGCCCACTCCTGCCAAGGTATTACCATGCAAAAGCTCGCGAAATTGTTTCTCCTGTTCCTCTTCATCTTCCTGGCTGGGTTTACCCTTGATGCCAACGCGGTAAATACAGTCGCGATCGATCCAGGTTCGGTCTCGGTCACCGTCAATGAAAACGCTGGACAGGCTGGAGTGGTCGTCAGGCTAACTCGGGAAGCCGGGAATCAACAGACGGTGACGGTTAGCTTCGCCACCTCGAACCACACGGCCCTGGTTGGGTCTGATTATTTCGCCGCTAACGGAACGCTCACCTTTGCGCCCAACGAGACCGCGAAGCTCGTGCAGATTTCGATTATCAATGACTTTATCGCCGAGCCTCCAGAAGATTTCTACCTCACCCTGTCGGCACCGTCGAACGCGATGATTACGACCGCGAAGTCCACCATCACAATTGTGGATGATGATGGAAGCGCGGATGGCATTGATCTGGTCGCTTTCTCCTCGGCTGATTACGGCACGGTAGAGACTCTCGGACCGGGCCGCGAACCTGGAGTTATCAATCTGGTCTTGAATGCCCAGCGCAGAGGCGACCCAAATAAACCTCTAATTGTCGAACTGACTGTCGGCCAAACTGGAGACACTGCCATGCCCGGCGTCGACTACACGCCTCCAGCCACTACGACGCAGACATTTCCTCCGGGGATTGATCAAATCGTAATTCCCGTTCAAGCCATTGACAGACCGGGCGTAGCGCAAGGAAATGTCTTTTTCACGGCGGTCCTGACAAGCTCGGACCCGTTCATATCTATCGCTCAACCGGCAATTACCCGCGGAACGATTTTTGATAATGCCGGTCCAAACACAGTTCGACTTTTAAGTGATACCTTTCGAGTTCAGGAAAATTCCCAGTTTAGCTTCACTATTCCAGTTTTCCGGACGGGTACATTCAGCTCCGGTGGCACGAGTGTTAACTACACGACCGAGATCAGAAAAGGAGACACAGCGGCGGAGGGTGTAAATTTCCTGAAAGCTGAAGGTACCGTCTTTTTTAGTACGATTGGTGACCCGGTTGCTGACAACGAGCATCTTGGTTTCATCACCATCTTCATCCCCAACAACGAGCTGATCCAAGGCGATGTCACCTTCCATCTGACTTTAACCTTCAGCGACGTCGCGCAGCTTGGTCTTGTGAGCACGACTCAAGTGATCGTAAGTGACGACGACCTTGGGAATGTAGTGCAGTTTAGCTCTCCTACCTATAGCGTGGGCGAATCTGGTGGTTTTGCGAGCGTTACGGTTAACCTCATCCCGAGTGGCGACCCGTCGAAGACCTCTGTGATTGATTTTTCAGCCACTTCGATCACCGCTTTCGCGGGCTTTGATTTTTCGCCCATCAACACCACGCTGGTTTTCCAACCGGGAGAATTCACGAAGACAGTTCAGATTCCGATCCTGGAAGATTCAATTACCGAACCTGCCGAAACCTTTCGGGTCACTTTAAGCAACCCGGGCGCAGGGACGCTCATCGGCAGCCCCAGCACCTCGGTGGTGACGATCCTGGATAACGATCTGAGTAACATCATTCATTTTGTTCCAACTGACTACACGGTCGCCGAGAATGGGGGCATTGTAACTCTTACGGTCTTCGCCGACCGCGCCAATAATCCGAGCGACACCATCACCGTTCACTACAAGACCGTCGCCAATACGGCGATTCCGGGGATGGATTATAAGTCGATCGCGGACGGCACAGTCACCTTTGCATCCGGCGAGACCCAGAAGTCGATCACGGTCACACTTTTGGACGATTTTTTCATCGAGGGTACGGAGAACTTCTTTGTTATGTTGACCGACGCGAGTTCGGTGACGGACAACGGCAGTGAGTCCAGTTCGAGTATTGGGATTAACGGCACGGCCACGGTGACGATCCTGGATGACGATTCTCCCGATGCCACGATCGGGTTTAGCAAGTCTTCCTTTGATGTCGATGAGGGAGCTGGTTTCGCGACCCTTACAATCACTCGATCAGGCGGTTTCGGGGTCGATGCGACAGTCAATTATTCCACGAGCGATGGGACCGCGTTAGCTGGCGTAAACTATGTCGCGACCACCGGAAGCGTCACCTTCAAAGCCGGCGATGACCCGATCAAAACGATTCAAATCCCGATCATCGATGACCCGACAACCGATCCGACACTCTTCTTTACCGTCACCCTAAGTTCCGCGGATGGCACCGGGTTTGTCGGCGGCATCGGCCAGGCCACCGTGAATATCATCGACAACGATGCGACCACGTTCCGTTTCAATCCTTCAAGCTACGCCGTTGACGAGGGATCAGGAACGGTGACTCTAACAGTGGAAGCGTTGAGGGTCGGAGATACGACCGAAACCATCACGGTCGATTACGCCACCAGCGACGGGACCGCGAACGAGGGTTCGAATTACGTTCGCACGTCGGGCCGCCTTACTTTTGAGCCGAACGTCTTTTCCCAGACGATCACGATCCCGATTATCGATAATGGCAGCACTGAAGGTACGACGACTTTCTCAGTAATTCTCTCGAATCCGCTCGGTGACGGTACGAACACGGCGCCGCGCCTCGGAACCCCAAGCACCGCGACGGTCACGATCATCGATAACGATGCGACGACATTCCAGTTTAGTTCGCCCAGTTACACGGTGAACAATCAAGCCGGAGTGGCGAGCGTGACTGTGACGCTGTCGCGCATCGGCGATCCGAATGCGACTTATTCGGTGAGTTACGCCACGAGCGACCTGTCCGCGGTCGCCGGGACCGATTATATCGCCGCCTCTGGGACCCTTACTTTTGGTCCCGGAGTCACCTCGAAGGTCGTTAATGTGACCTTGATTAACGAGCCGGTGGGATCGCCCACCCGGCAGTTCCTTATCACCCTCTCGAATCCGACCAATGGCGCTTTCCTCGGGACCACCTCGTCGGCGATCGCCAGTGTGATAAATCCGGATCTGTCGACGAAGCCGGTCAACATCTCGACCCGTGGTCTGGTGCAGTCGGGCGATGGGGTCATGATCGCCGGGTTTATTATTCAAGGGAACACGCCGAAGCAGGTGATCATTCGCGGGCTTGGGCCTTCGCTCACGCAAAAGGGTGTGGTGAATGCTTTGCAGGATCCGAGCTTGGATCTGCGCGACATCGGCGGGGCGCAATTGGCCTTCGACGATGACTATAAAGATACCCAGGAAGCCGAAATCGAAGCGACTGGGCTCGTGCCGACCGATGACCGTGAAGCCGCCATCGTCGTGACGCTCGCTCCCGGCGCTTATACCGCGATCCTGCGTGGCACAACCAACGGCGTTGGTCTGGTCGAGGTCTACGATCTCGACACCACGAGCGCGACTCTTCTCGTCAATATTTCGACGCGATCCAGTGTCGGCGCCGATGATAACACCGCGCTCATCGGTGGGTTTATCATCAGCGGCCAGGTCGGCCATCAGGTCTTAATCCGGGCCCGCGGCCCGAGCCTAACCGGTGCCGGCGTTGACGGCGCCCTGCTGGACCCGACGCTAGACTTCTATCGTGGTTCCGAATTGATCCTGTCGAACGACAACTGGAAGACGACGGATAAAAGCGCGATTGAGGCGACCGGCCTGGCGCCGGCGAACGACAAGGAATCCGCCATTCTCGTGACGCTGGATCCCGGGAGTTATTCAGCCGTCGTGCGTGGGAAAAATAACACCACTGGTATCGGTCTGGTCGAAGTTTACCAAATGCAGTAAGTCGGCCGGCTGATTCGCCGGCGGGCCCGTCAAGGATCAAGAGCGTAGACTTCGACCAGCGCTACGCCCTCGCCGGCGCCGGCGTCGCGGACGACGGCGGTGTAGGCGCCGGGAGTCAGGGTGATGAGGATGGCCGATTCGCTGGCGTCGTTAGGGGCGAGGCCGGAGTCGGCGATCTGCTGCGCTTGTTCGCCCTGCCAGTTGTCGTTCTGGTAAATGAGCGATCCCTCCGTGTCATGCACTTCGAGGACCGGATCGGGTAGCACGTCGCTCAAGCCAAAGGCGGCGAGGGACGGTCCGATGGCGCGGATCATGACCTTGAAAGGTGCGACCCCGGCGACGATGAAGCCGCCGATCATGACGTCGTCCCCCGTGCCGGCCTGGCCACGGGTGGAGATATTGCGCACGGTGGAATTCCCCGGCACGAGATCGTAGAGCTCGAAAAGGGCGTTCCCCTCCAAGCCGTTGACGCTGCGCAGAACGGCGGTGTAACTGCCCGGCGCGAGATTGGTTACGATGACCGATTCGGCCGCGTAGAGCGGTTCCAGACCCGCCGGGACGGTTCCCGGTGGGAGGGTGGTCCAGTTGTCGTTTTGTTGCACGAGCGCCCCGGTGGAATCGTAGAGATCGAGGGACGGATCGGTCAGGAAGCGTTTCAATCCCAGATCGCCTAACGAAGGTCCGAGGGCGCGGAAGACGACATCTTTGTTCACCACGCCATCGATGATGAAGCCACCGATCATGACGCTGTCACCGCCGCGCACTTTCACGCGGGTGGAGATGTTAAGGAGGTATTGAGGCGGCGGCGTTGGCGTCGGGCTGGGCGAAGGAGTCGCGCTCGGGGTCGGTGTGGGCGTTGACGACGGAGTCGCGGTGGGTGTTGGACTTGGTGTCGGCGACGGGGTCGGGCTCGGTGTGGGCGTTGACGACGGAGTCGGTGTTGGCGTCGGAGTCGGCGTCGGCGTCGGGTTTGGCGGTGGAAGAAGCTCCGCGGCGACCGCGTCGAGATCGTCGAAGTAAATCGGGTTCGCTACGTCGTCACCGTAGACCTGTAAATACTGAGCGCCCATTGCGACGCCTGCTTCCATCGCCTGGCGCAATGTTCCACGAAGGTCGCCTCCGCCTCCGGTCGTGGCGTTTCCGGTCATTTGGAAGCCAACTGGATTGGTAAAGCGATGATTGTAGATGATCGAGTTTGGTAGATAGTTCGTTGAACTCTCAGCGTTTAGCCCCCAGTTCTCAAACCCGATGCGCGAACCGTATAGGCTGAGCGAAGTGTCCACGACGGACTGGAGCGCAGTCGTTCCTATCGTCCCGTTAAAAGGTACTGCGAGAGCCGCCACGAACGGCGTCCGGGTTAGATGCGCGGCGTACTGCGCGATGATCGTGTTACTCGATATCACCCACGCCGCCGCGGCCGCTGCGATGTCTTTGCCGTCGGGATAAGGGAAAGTGTCGGGCATGTGCATCTCTGTCGAGCTGCCAACTCCGCCCATCGAAACGCTCGCAAGCTGCCCGTCGTACCGGTCGCAAAATGACGCAATAAAAGTCAGCGCGTTGCTCTGCCACACCGGGTCCCACGGCAAAAACTGGTAAAGAGTCTCGCCCGTTTTTGCGCTGGTAATCGGATACGCTGTGGCTCCGGCGTTGATAAGCCATGCCGGCAACGCGCCAATTCCGCCTGTCGGGTCTCCCGAATTAAGGTTGAGGAGAACGATAAACTGCTTGTTGTTCGCAGCAGCGGTCGCAATTTGCGAGTCGATGTCGCTCCAATCGTACGCTTTGCCGCTGGTGGGTTGAATATCTTTCCAGTAGTACTTTTTGTAGCGGCCGGATGTGTGCGGATTTGTGAAGGCCGCGGACCCGCCGCCGATTATTCCAGAGGGCGAGAGGTTCTCGGCAAAAGCGTCGGTGACGAGGAAAGAAAAAGCGGCGACAACGAAGAATTTGGAAAAGAAAGAGTTCATTATTATAACGCTAGTTATTACGGTAATTATAGCAGTGATTATGCCGTAGCCGTGCCCAATCCTCGGTTCCGTCATTCCCGGGCGACGCCTCGCGCGGGGCGAGACCAACGATCTGGGCGACGCTTGCAGCGCGCGCAGTTTCCTGCCGAATTACGACAGGGCCGCGCTCATTTGCGAGCAGCCGGGGCCCGCGATAAATGTAACCGGTATAGATCTGGAGAAGCTCCGCGCCCGCCTCCAGTTTCTCGCGCGAGGAAGCCGCATCGCAGATTCCGCCGACCCCGATTAGCGGCAGCCGCGTTCGACCGCGCAGGAAACGGACGACTTCCGTCGCGCGCGCGCGCAGAGGACTGCCGCTGAGGCCGCCGGTTTCATCTGCTCCGCGCAATGCTCCGTGATCGAGCGTTGTATTCGTCGCGATCATGCCGGCCAGACCGAACTCCTCACAGACTCCAATGATCTCGGCCAGCGCCTCATTCGAAAGGGCGGGCGCAATCTTGAGCAGAAGTGGCCGGGGCGCCGAACGCTGCGCATTTTCCTCCGTCACCACCCGCAGCAGCGCGACCAGCGCATGGCCCTCCTGCAAACTGCGCAGACCCCGGGGTATTGGGCGAGCTCACGTTGAGCACGATGTAATCAGCGACCGGCGCGAGCCGCCGGAAGCTCTGGAGATAATCGGGCCGGCGCTTCGTCGAGCGGGGTGATCTTGGATTTGCCAAGGTTAAGGCCGATCGGGATCGAAGGCGCGAGGCGACGGTCGCGCAAACGGCGCAGTCTAACTTTGATGGATTCGAATGGCACGGACCTCGCCTACGACGACGATTATGCTGAGATTCCAGCGGCAGACCAAGGAACTCTTATAGCCTACGGGCTTACGCCTACTGACTCCCGTGAGTCGGCATTGGTAGCGAATCTTCCAATAGGTAGCTACACCGCGATTCTGCGAGGTACGGCTTGGTTGAGATCTATTAGCGATACGAGGACGAGCCACTTCATAAATATCTCGACTCGGGCCAAAGTCGAAGCGGGGGGATAACGGCCCGCTGATAGGCGGATTCATTGTTGGCGCGCCCGAGGGGGCGGCCACCAGCCCGCGGACTGTCCTTATCCGCGCCTTAGGACCTAGCTTGGCCGACGCCGGAGTTACAGGCGTGTTGGCAGACCCGACAGTGGATCTCTATTTAGGATCGCGACTGATTCTGTCGAACGACAATTGGAAGAGCGATGATCAAACAGGGATCGAAGGCACTGGCCTCGCGCCAACCAAAGACAAGGAGTCAGCTATTTTTGTGACCCTTGATCCCGGCGCGTACATCGCGGTGATCCGCGGGAAGAACAACACCACCGGAATCGGTCTGGTCGAAGTTTACCAGATCCAGTAGTTCGACTGACTGATTCGCGTGCGAGTCCGTCAGGGATCGAGGGCGTAGACTTCGACCAGGGCCACGCCCTGGCCGGCGGCGGCGTCGTGCACGACCGCGGTGTAGGCGCCGGGAGTCAGGGTGATGAGGATAGCCGATTCGCGGGCGTCGTTGGGGGCGAGGCCGGAGTCGGCGATCTGCTGTGCCTGTTCGCCCTGCCAGTTATCGTTCCGGTAAATGAGCGAGCCATCCTGGTCGTACAAATCGAGGACCGGATCGGGCAGGACGGAAGTCAAGCCGAAGGCAGCGAGGGACGGTCCGATGGCGCGGATCATGACCTTGGAAGGCGCGACGCCGGCGACGATGAAGCCGCCAATCATGACGTCGTCACCCACCCCGGCCTGGCCGCGGGTGGAGATGTTGCGCACGGTGGAATTCCCCGGGACAAGGTCGTAGAGCTCGCAGAGCGCATTCCCCTCGAGGCCGTTGGCGCTCCGCAGGACGGCGGTGTAACTGCCCGGCGCGAGATTCGTCACAATGACTGATTCGGCCGGGTAAAGCGGTTCCAGGCCCGGCGGGACAGTTCCCGGCGGAAGAGTGATCCAGTTGTCGTTTTGCTGAACAAGCGCACCATTGGAATCGTAGAGCTCCAGCGACGGATCGGTCAGGATTTTTTTGACACCGAGGGCGCCGAGGGAGGGTCCGAGCGCGCGGAAAACGACATTCTTATGCGCGGTGCCCTCGATGATGAAGCCGCCGATCATGACGTTGTCACCGGCGCGCACTTTTACTCGAGTGGAGATGTTGAGCAGGTATTGAGGCGGTGGCGGTGGTGTCGGGGATGGGGAAGGGGTTGGCGTCGCGGTTGGAGTTGGGGTCGGCGTCGCGGTTGGCGTCGGTGTGGATGATGGAGTTGGCGTTGGGGTCGCGCTCGGAGTCGGTGTTGGGGTTTCCGTTGGGGTCGGCGTTGCGC